>JAUICO010000221.1 GCA_030427825.1 bacterium
CGACTGCCAGCTCCAACATCTCCAGGCCGGCGGTGGCCTGTTCCAATCGCACACCGAAGCTGCGCCGCTGCGCGTCCAGGTGTTCAATTGCGGAGAGTGACTGGCGCTGTCGCGCGATCGCGCGATCGAGCTCCGCACGAACCACCGGGCTCGATTCATTGTGCAGTCGCTCTTCGTTGCGTGAGATGCGCTCCGAGAGTCGCGTAGCACGACGTTGCGCAGAGTTAGACGAGTGGCTCTGCCACCGCCTCATCGCGCGATCGGCCTCGTCGAGGAGATCCCTGACGCGTCCACGTACGTCTGCGCAAAACGCGTCATCGCCATGGTCCGTCTCGAAGTCGTCGAGAAGCGACGAGATCCGGTCTGCGGTGGCGACAAGCGCACTGTGCTCCTCTGCGAACGGCGCCGGCAGCGATGCCCTTTCCTCAGCAACGCCCTGCGGTGCGTCATCGCCACCGAGCCCCGTACCGAACCATCCAAAGAGCCCGACGAAGGAACCGGCGACCAGAGATGCGAGCATCGGACTCGCCTCCCATTGAATCGCGTCCAGGTTGAGAAGGCCGAAGAATGCCAGGAAGCCGACGCCGCCTGCAGCGGACGTTGCGGCGCCGCGCGCGAGTTTCGCCCAGCCGCTACCGGGGCGAACGCCGATCGCGACCGCAACAGCGAGCAGAAGTAGGGGCCATGCTGCGAGAACAAGGGGCCCGCCCGATGCAAACAGCTGCCCGGCCCCGGCCGCGGCACCGGCCACAAGCACCCCGCGAGAGAGGGCATCGCTGAATACCCGCGGCCGAAGCGGCGACGCGAGCAGAAGACCCAGCACAAGTCCCGTGCAGACCGGAATCGCCGAGTAGACACCGTGACTCTCAATCGCAGGCGCGATGTTGGCGCCGACCAGCGCTCCGAGCCCACCGCCGGCGGCTGTGGCGAGCGCCTGAATCCATGCGCTCGTCTCTACTCTCCACACTACAGTCTGCGTCGCCATTTTCTGCTCCCCGGCTACCGGTTGCGTCTGCACTCATCAGTGTGCTGCGGGTTGCAAACGCATCGCCGTCCGCTTCGGTCTGCGAGCGCAGCACCTTTCGCCGGATCGCCCGGTCTGTGATAGGTTCTCCGCGACCAGCCACGGAGCGCCGATGCAATCAGCGACACGCGACGAGCTAATGTCGTTCCTCGACGACGCATTGAAGAAGTACATCGAACTCGAGCGTGAGGCTCGGGACGCGCACCGTCGCGCAGCGGTTCTTGAAGGAGGCGAGGAAGAAGAGCGCCGCGTCTTCACCGCCTGGGTCGTGGGTCAGGACGAAGCGCACAACACCGGCGTTCGCGCCGCGTTGACCGAACGCGGCTGTGTCGTCGGTGCTACGATGACCGCAGGGGGCGAAGTGTTGGACCGCCTCTCCGGTGAGATCCCCGACATCGTGATCCTGATCGGAACACTCCCCGACATTCCCGCAGAGTTTGTTCTCGACGGTCTGCACGGCGACCACCCGCAGGTAGCGCGAGTCGTCGTCGAAATCGGCGACGATGGAAGTCAACTCGCCCGGCTTCTCGGTCCCTTCGAAGCGACGGAGGTGCGACGAAGGCTGACCGATGCAAACGACTTCCTCGACATCATGCGCCACGCCGAGGAGCGCATGGCAGATCTGGCGATGGGCCGGGAAGCCGCTGCCCGCTTTCGCGACCGTCATGACGCCTTTCTCCGCCGCTTCGTAGCCGTTCGTCGCCGTCTGGCCGCTGAGCCTGTCAGCGAGTGAGCCGCATCAGGTCGTCGCGACACGCCGAGCGTTCACACATCCCGGCTGTCCGCGTTGGTCGACGACGGAATCCCGTGGCGGTTTAGAGACGCGATCGCGTCCGCCGTCCACTCCTGGCGTCGGCGAAACACGTCTGAGCGCACAGGGCACTCAGCCACGTCGCAGAAGGCACAGCTGCGAGGCGTACACGGCTCCATGTGCACCATAATTTCGGACTCGTTGCCGAAGGCGTCGCGGACGGCACCCTCGAGGTGAACCGTCGCCTCGTGGGCGCGCTCGAAACCCCAAAATCGCGGAAACACGAGGTGCAGGTCGATATGAACGTGGGCCCCGA
>JAUICO010000131.1 GCA_030427825.1 bacterium
ACTCGCGCCCTCTTCCTCGCTGACCTCGGGCGTTGGCGGCAGGTCCACGTAGCGGCTCAATGAAGGAGGTCGCACTCGAGTACTGGCGCTGCGGCCACGATTCACGTCGCAGGTAGCGAAACCCTGTAGGGTGTCCTCGGCCGCTGCGATGCATGCGATCTGCTCGTCGCTGAGGCCGGTGCGCGCAGGCGCCTGTCCTTCTTCGGTTTCGGTCGCGGCGCAACGGCTCACGAAACGATCCGCATCGCGGAGGTAGCGAGCTGCGTCATCGTCGTCAGTTGTCTGTCCGAGCAGCGCCAATCGCTCCTGAGCGGCCTCCCACATCCCGGCGATGAGAGCGCGACAGTTGGCTTCGACCGCGGCGTTGTCGCCGGCGGCGGCGTCACCTTCGGCGGCGGGTGCGGGCGCCTCCCCCCCAGTCGGAGCCGCAGCCTGCGACGCCGGTGCAGGGTCTTCGGCACCGGACGGTGTCGCCTCGGCGGCGGCCTGCTCGTCGCCCTCTGCTGCTTCTTCCTGCTGTGCGGGTGCTTCCTCGGCGGGCGCCTCGCCTTCGCTGTCCTCGCTGCCACATGCGACGACGGCGGTGAGAGCGGCGCAGCTCAGCAGCGCCATGAGGATGCGTCGAACGCGGGGCGTGACGCCTCCGGCGGCGGTGTTGTCTGTCATGCAGGTCTCCACGGTTAGTACTCCATCAGGTGAATCGCAGCGCGGGAAACCCGCCGCTGCTGTGCAGTTGCTGTCGATCTGCTGTCAGAGCAGAGCTTGGATGTCGGCGGCGATTGCGGCAGGGTCCGTCTTCGGCGCAAAGCGGGTGACCGTCGCACCGTCTCGTGCAACGAGGAATTTGGTGAAGTTCCACTTGATGCGCTTCGAACCAAGCGCGCCCGGGGCCTTCGCCTTCAGCCACTCGAAGAGGGGCGCTGTGTTCTTTCCGTTCACGTCAATCTTGCTGAACATCGGAAACTGGACGCCGTAGTTCAGCGAGCAGAACGACGAGATCTCCTCACTGCTACCCGGCTCCTGACTCAGAAACTGGTTGCACGGGAATCCAAGCACCGTCAGGCCGCGCCCTTCGTAGAGTTCGTGGAGCTGTTGCAGCCCCTTGTACTGGGGCGTCAGGCCACACCGGCTGGCGGTGTTTACAACCAGAAGCACCCGGCCCTCGTACTCCCTGAGTGAGGCGACGGTGCCGTCGATGCGCTCGCAATCGAAATCGTATATCGTACCGCCCAATTCTCCGCTCCGGCCTGTTGTCGACAGGGCCGCTACTTAATTCACCCCGACCCGCGAGCGCCAGCACAATGAGCTTCACTTTTGAGGAGTACGTGGTCGCGGTCGACGAGCTGACCGTTGCAACCCGAGAGATGGTTCGCATCGCCGAGACCGTCGAAGACGCATCGGCGATTCCGGAGCCCCTGAGCTCGAACGCACAGGCCAAAGCGGCGCGACTCTCAGAACGGATCGCCGCGGAGATACCGTCCGGCACTCCGGTCGACATGTTGCAGGACGAGTGGGATTTCCCGTCGCTGCAGATTCTGCGCACGCGCATCGGCACGATGCAGATGGCAGCCGATCAGCCGCCGCGCCACGTCCGGGACTGGGCGCGCGAAGTTCGTCTCGCCTGCGAGGAGTTTCTTCGCGCGTTTGAGCAGGTGAAGCGGACAGTCGACTTCTAGCCCGCGACCCGGATCACCGGACCCCCGAACCACGCCCCCGGCCGCCGACTGGGAGTGTCTCGGTCGCAGCCCCGGCATCTTTCGTACAATCTCCCGGCAGGCAGTTGCACACTCCCGACGTGCACTCTAGACGGTCCCGTGGTGACGTCGCAGGGTCAGGATGCACACGCACAGGTCGCAGAAATCACGAATCGGTACGGGTGGGCAGCTGCTCCGGTACGCCACGCTTCCAGCGCTCTGCTGTGTCCTGATGAGCGGGTGTCTTCGACAGCGCATCAATGACGAGCCCCTGCCGGAGTTTGCGCTCCCCGAGGCCTGGGCCGGCGCGACCCTCGCCGGCGACGGCGTCTCGGAGTGGTGCAGTGACTTCGGCGACCCGCGTCTCGCAGCGCTCATCGATCAGGCGTTTTCCGACAACCTGCAGCTCTCCGCCGCCCTCGCCCGCGTGGATCGTGCTGAGGCCGCTGCGCGACAGGCCGGAGCTGCACGCTTCCCCTCGTTGATGGCGGACTTCCAGGTCGGGCGGCGCAGAAGCTCTGCGATCGGCTTCCCCAGCTTCGGAGGCCCCGCGCCGGAACCGTTTGAGACGACAACCTGGTCCCTCTCGCTTCCGGTCTCCTATGAAGTCGACATGTTCGGACGCGTTGGGCTGGGCCGCCGGGCGGCGCTTCACGACGCAGTCGCGCTGCAGGACGATGTCGAGACCATCGCGCTGACCATCGCTGCGCAAATCGCCGAGCTCTGGTTCGCGATGAGCGAAGCGCAATCTGTAGTCGACGTTGTCGACGAACAGATCGCCACCAGCGAAGAGCTGCTCGACCTTGTGACGCTGCGCTTTGATCACGGCCTCGCCGGAGCTCTCGATGTGCAGCAGCAGCGGCAGCAGATCGCGACGTTGCAGAGCCGCCGAGTCCTGGCCGACAACCGCGTGGCGCAGGCAATGCAGCAGCTCGCGCTGCTTGTGGGCGCCATCCCGGGACAGTTTGAGGCAGAGACCTCCGGCGAGCTTCCCGACCTGCCGCCGATGATCGAGGTGGGTGTACCTGCGGACCTGCTCACGCAGCGGCCGGATGTGCGCGCAGCGCAGAGGCGCGTGGTCGCCGCCGACACTCGGGTCAGCCAGGCCATTGCGCAGCGGCTGCCCGCGCTTCGCCTGTCTGCCGGCCTGAACTTTCAATCGCTGAACCTCGCCGATCTATTCAAAGAGATACTGTGGAGCGTCGGCGCATCCCTTAGCGGCGCCCTCTTCGATGGAGGGGCCGGTGCCGCCGGAGTGGATGCTGCGGATGCGGCTCTTGCGGAGAGCCTCGCGAACTTCGGGCAGACGCTGCTCGTCGCCATTCAGGAGGTGGAGAGTGCTCTGCTGAACGAGGACATCCAGCGACAGTATCTGGAGACTCTGGAAGCGGAGACCGAGCTGGCACGCACGAGCTACGAACAGGCGCGCTACCGCTTTCTGAACGGAATGGAAGACACCACCTATCTGCGCGTCCTTTCGGCGCAGCAGTCCCTACATGCCCTGGAACAGACGCGGGTCAGCGCTCGGCGCGAAGCCCTGTCGCAACGGGTGCAGCTCTGTCGGGCGGTGGGCGGTTCGTGGACCGCCGAAGCCCTGGAGCGCGCGCGTGAGGAGAACGAATGAGCAGAGCTGTTAAGAACCTGATTCAGCTCATCATGTTTGCTCTCGTCCTGGGCGGCAGCATCGTGATCGCGCGATGGTTTGTTGAGACAAAGAAGGAGCCGCCGAAGCGAGAGCGTACAGAGCCGGTTGCCCTCGTCGAAGCTATCACTCTCGAAGCACGCAGCGAGTCCGTGCATGTCAACGCCCAGGGCGTTGTCGTGCCCGCACGCTCGGTCGCCGTGGCGCCCGAGGTCGGTGGGCGCGTTCGCTGGATCAACAGCAAGCTCGAGGCCGGCGGAATCATCGAGGATAACGAGCGCCTCGTTCGAATCAACAGCTCTGACTACCGTGCCTCTGTCGAGCAGAACGAGATCGCCCTCGAGAACGCCCGTGTTGCCGCAGAGCTCGAAGAGAGCCGTCGACTCGTCGCACAACGGGAGTGGGAAATGTACGGCGGCGGTGGGGGCAACGCGGCGGCCGCGACACGTGAGCCGCAGCTGCGCAGCGCGCAGGCAAACATCCGCGCCGCCGAGACTGCGCTGAGTCTCGCGCGTACCAACCTTCACCGGACGGGCCTGCGCGCCCCGTTTCGAGCCTATGTACAGAGCCGTAATGTGGATATCGGCGCTGTCGTCGGCCCGCAGAGCCCTATCGCTGTGTTGATCGGCGTCGAGGCGTTTTGGGTCGAAGTCTCGGTGCCCGTCGAAGCGCTGCCCTGGCTTCGGTTTGAAGAGAGTCTCCACGACAATGAAGGAGGTGCGGGGTCCGCCGCTGTGGTGACACAGCGAGTTGGAGAGAGCGTGATCCGGCGAGAGGGACACGCCCTGCGTCTGATGCAGGAGCTGGACCCGGTCGGAAGAATGGCACGGGTTATCGTTGAAGTGCCGGATCCCCTTCGGCTCAACGAAGACGCTCCGGAGCCCGCCGACGGCGAGCTCGACCTGCCCCTTCTGGCGGGCGCCTGGGTCGACGTCGACATGCAGGGCCCGGTATTTGAAGGCGTCGCGTCTGTGCCTCGTGCTGCCCTTCGTGACGGCGACACCGTGTGGCGAATCGACAGCGAGAGCCGCCTGGAGTTTGCTCCCTGCGATGTTGTCTGGCGCGGTGCTGAGAATGTGCTCGTACGCCTGGGCGAAGGCCTCAGAGAAGGCGACCGAATCGTTACGTCGCCGATCGGGGTGCCGACGGCCGGGCTGATGCTTCGGGTTGGCGGCGAGGCGCCGTCGATCGAGGGCGACGAGGACCGCGGCGCCGCGATCCATTCTGACGCCTCAGAGGCGACACAGAAATGAGCGACCAGATCGACGACAAAGAACAGCTGGTCGGATCGAACGGACTGACGCACAGCGCCGGCGGCGTGATGGGCTGGGCGGCACAGAATCATGTGTTTGCCAACCTGCTGATGGTGTTCCTCATTGTCGGCGGGCTCTTTCAGCTGACGCAGATCAAACAGGAAGTGTTTCCTGAGTTTGAGCTCGATATCATCATCGTTGATCTCATCTATCCGGGTGCCAGTCCCTCAGAGGTCGAGCAGGGTGTCGTGCTTGCAGTCGAAGAGGCCGTCCGCAGTGTGGACGACGTCAAACGGATCACGTCGACCGCCGCCGAGGGCCTTGGGCGCGTGGTCGTCGAGTTGCAAACAAACAGCGACGTCGCGCAGGCACGCTCCGACATTGAGACCGCGGTAAACCGCATCCAATCCTTCCCGGCAGACGCCGAGCGCCCTACGTTCACGCTGGCCTCCAACGTCTCCGAAGTTATCTCGTTGATGGTGTATGGCGACATCGATGAGCGCGAGCTTCGCAGCGTGGCTGAGAGGGTACGCGACGACCTCCTGGACACTGACGAGATCAGCGAAGTCGAGCTGGCGGCGGTGCGTCCCTATGAGATCTCGGTCGAGATCCCGCGGGAGAACCTGCGCCGCTACAACCTGACCCTCGATCAGGTAGCGGCGCAGATTCGTCAGGCTTCAGTGGACCTGCCGGGTGGCGTCGTGCGCACAGATTCCGGCGAGATTCTGATTCGCACCACCGAGCGACGAAACGACGCCGAAGGCTTCGGCGACGTCGTGGTGCTCGCAGACCCACGGGGCTCTACGGTCCGCGTAAGGGACCTCGGTGTGGTCATCGACGGCTTCGAAGACTCGGACCAGTCTGCCTTCTTCAATGGCATGCGCGCTGCCCGTGTCGACGTCTTTCGCGTGGGAGACGAGACCCCAATCGACGTCGCAACTGCGGTCAAAGACTACGCCGCCGAGATGGGACCGGCGATGCCTCCCGGCGTGCAGCTCGCCATCTGGAATGACGGCGCCGAGTACCTCGAACAGCGCATCGACCTGCTGCTGCGAAACGCCACGATCGGCCTGATTCTGGTCCTGTTGCTGCTCGGGCTCTTCCTGGAACCGCGCCTGGCATTCTGGGTCACGATGGGCATTCCGGTCTCGTTCTGCGGCGCGCTGTGGTTGATGCCGCAATTCGATGTCTCGATAAACATGATCTCGCTGTTTGCTTTTATCGTGACATTGGGTCTCGTCGTGGACGACGCGATCGTTGTGGGCGAGGCGATCTTCTATGAGCGTGAGAAGGGCGCGAGCCGGATGGCGGCCGCAATCATCGGCGTGAAATCCGTCGCCAAGCCGGTCACCTTCTCGATCGCGACAACAATCATCGCCTTCATGCCGATGCTTTTCGTTCCCGGAGGCAGCGGAAAGTTCTTTCGCAACATTCCTCTGATCGTCATCGCGGTGCTGCTGATTTCGCTGGTCGAAGGCCTGCTGATTCTCCCCGCCCATCTCTCCGGGCTGAAGAATCCGGAGCGCGGCAGCATCACCGACCTGGTGCTTCGTGTGCAGGGCCGCGTCTCGGCGCTGCTCGCCTGGTTTATCGACCGCATCTATGCCCCGGTACTCGGCTTCGCCCTGCGCTACCGCTATTTCACCCTCGGCCTCGCGATCGCGACGCTGATCATATCCGTCGGCTTCGTCGCAGGTGGACGCATACAGCGTTCGTTCATGCCGGACATCGAGAGTGACATCATCGATGTCAGCATTCGCATGCCATTCGGGACACCGGTTGAGCGTACAGACGCGGTGGTTCAACACGTCGTTGAGAGCATACAGACCGCCTACGACGGCGTGCAGGACCCCGAACGCGCGGGTCAGCGAGGACTCTTTGCGCAGGTCGGCAATTTTGCGCCCACATTCGGCGCGGCCATGGGCGACTTCGGGTCGACCGGCAGCCACTACGGACAGGTCTCGTTGCTCCTGGTGCCGGTGGACTCCCGCAGCTATACGGCGAGCGAATTCACACAGGTCTGGCGTGAGGCGGTCGGTGAGCTGCCCGGCGTCGAAAAGATGCAGTTCGTATACAGCACCGGACCCGGTGGCGGCGCCGCGATTACGCTGCGCCTGTCGCACCAGGACATAGACACCCTCGAGCAGGCAGCTGAAGACCTGGCGGCAGAGCTGAGCGGGTACGACGGCGTGGTCAGCGTGGACACCGGGTTTTCCCTCGGTAAGGAGCAGCTCGATATAGAATTGAGCGACCACGCACGACAGCTGGGCGTGACCGAACTTTCCCTCGCGCAGCAGCTCCGCTCGGCGTTCTTCGGCGCCGAAGCCGTGCGCCAGCAGCGCGGACGCGATGAAGTCCGCACCTATGTGCGCCTGCCCCGCGACCAGCGGGCGTCGTTGTACGACTTCGACAACCTGATGGTGCGCACTCCGGCAGGCGGCGAGATTCCTATGAGCGAAGCGGCGATCGTCACCCGTGGTCGTTCATACACGAGCATCCGCCGCGAGGACGGGCGGCGAATCACGGAGATCACAGCGGACGTGTCATCTCCAGCGATCGACGTGGGTATGATCGTAGAGGACCTGAGCGCCGGCTTCATCCCGCGGTTGATCGACCGCACTCCGGGGCTTCGATTCTCTCTGGGCGGAGACCAACAGGATCAGGCCGAAACGAACGCGAGCCTGTCGCGCGGATTGATACTCGCTGTCGCCGCGATGTTTGCTCTGATGGCGATGGCTTTCCGCAGCTACGTGCAGCCCCTTATCATTCTGGTCGCCATCCCCTTCGGCTTTGTGGGTGCACTCTGGGGTCACGTGATCCTCGGTTACGGCCTCAGCCTGATGAGCTTCATGGGCATTGTCGCCCTGGCAGGTGTCGTCGTGAACGACTCGATCGTACTCGTGACCGCGATCAACGAGTTTCGTGCGGCCGGTGAAAGCCTCATGGACTCGGTGAAGATGGGCGGAACCCGACGCTTTCGCCCCATCATTCTTACGTCGCTGACCACCTTCTTCGGCCTCTTCCCGATGATCCTGGAGACCTCGGTGCAGGCGCGCTTTCTCATCCCAATGGCGATCTCACTGGGGTGTGGTGTGCTCTTCGCCACGTACATCATCCTGCTGTTGGTTCCGGCGTTGTATCTGATCGTCGAGGACATTCGCTCAGAGATTCGACGGGTGTTCGATTTTGTCACCGGTGGACGAGGCAGCGGTCCAGACGCTCCCCCGGCCCCGAGACAGCGCACAGAGCCCATGGGTGCGATTCCTACAACGCGCCCGCTGAGCGAATTGGCCCGAGAGTAGTGGAGCCGGACAATGCGTATTGACGCCTGGATACAACACCCGACCCGGCGCCTCGCGCAGCACGAGATGTTTGCTTCGTTGCGACGCTGGCTCGGTGTGGACGCGATCCCCGAAATCCCCCTGGCGTTGACGATCGGCGCGATGGATGCGGCGGGCATCGACACCGCGCTGACGTGCGCATGGTACGGACCCGAAGGCTCGCTGATTTCAAACGACGAAGTTGCGGAAACCGTGAGCGGTGCGGACGGGCGCCTGATCGGAGTCGGTAGCGTCGACATCCGACGCCCCATGCAGGCAGTGCACGAGATACGGCGCTGCGTGAACGAGCTCGGCTTCGTCGCAATTCGTGTGCTGCCCTGGCTATGGGACCGCCCCCCCTCTGATCGACTCTACTATCCCGTGTACGTGGCCTGTTGCGAGCTGGGAGTTCCATTCTGTCTGCAGGTGGGACACACGGGGCCGATGATGCCTTCGGAACCGGGGCGACCGATTCCGTACCTCGACCGCGTGGCCCTCGACTTTCCCGACCTCACGATCGTGGGCGGCCACATAGGTTATCCCTGGACTGAGGAGATGATTGCGCTCGCTACCAAGTACCCGAATGTCTACATCGACACGTCGGCATACAAGTGCCGCCGCTATCCCGAGGCGCTCATCCGGTACATGCGCGCGCACGGAAAAAAGAAGGTGCTCTTCGGCAGCAACTTTCCAATGATTCAGCCGGCGGACGCGCTTCGTGACATTGAAGCGCTGGGCCTCAGTGAAGAATGCACTCGCCTCTTTCTTGGAGAAAACGCGGCGCGTGTGTTTGGTTTGAACACCGCCAATTGAGAGATCAGACGGTGTCAATCGCCGGTGTCATCTACGAAGGTAGTGCCGGCCGCGAGCAATATGCGCTCAGGCACCGTACCGTTGACAACATCTACCGAGCGCAGGGCTTCAGCGACCGCGCGCATGGCGGCGCGAGACACGACGGGCTTTGACGCCCAGCTTGTGCCATCCAACCACATCGCGATGTCCTCTTCACGCTGGCCGTAGCGCCGCGCCAGGAGGGGCACCGACCAGGCGGGATCTGCGACGATTCGCGCGGCGTAGCGGCCGACAATCTGAAGAACGCGATGACACGCCTCAACCACAGAGTCGTCTGCGTCGTCGTGCACCGCCATCACAAAAGCAGCCCAGGGCGCGGAGAAGTTGCAGATGTGCTTCCACTCCCCGGCGTCGACAAGGGGTTTGGTCGTGAATCGCTCCCAAAGAAAGGCATCGATCCTGTCCTCTTCGAACGCAGCGCGCGCTCCGTCCAGGTTGTTGACGACGACAAAGTCTACATCTGTCCGCGGGTCCCATCCCCGCTCGCGAGCAAACACCCAGGCCATCAGGTGAGAGCCGGAACCGAAGCGCGACACCCCGAATCGCTTTCCGCGCAACGAATCCGGCCCGGAGAACGCCGCCGCGGCGGCGCAGTGAACACCCCAGATCAAGGGTGTATCGACCCAGGTTCCGGCCAGGCGCAGCGTACGCTCGTTCGCGATGCGTGCGACGGCGCCCTCTGTCAGGAGCAATCCGGCGTCGGCTTCGCCGCTCTCGATCGCCCTGCACATGGCGCCGGTGCCACCGGGGACATCCGCCCACTGCACCTCGGAGGCGAGCTCCGTGAATGCGTCGTCCTCAATCGCCAGGCGAAAAGGCAGATTGAAGTGCTCGGGCACACCAACAATGCGCAGGGCGCCATCGCGAGGGGTATCCATCGTGTTCGTTTCCTATTGAGCGGGTCAGTAGTCGCCGAGCGTGGCGAGCACATACATCATCTTGAGCATGGTGGCGCCCTCGCCTGCCATCGCCGGCACCGTACCGATGTCGAAACGCTTTTCGTCGGCGGTGTTTGTGTGCGCGTACAGTCCGGTAATGTATGTCTTTGCCGCAGCAGCCGGAGGCAGCGCCGACTTCATCTTGATAGCCTCCGTGTGTGGAATTACATCATCCTCGGCGCCGTGAATGATGTGAATCGGACAACGGACATCTTTCAGATAGGGACGCGGATTGAGAAACTCAAACTCGCGGCGCACACGCTTTAGCGCCGCGTCTACAAGGGCCTCGCTGCCATCCACCGCTCCACAGCCCTGCAGATAGAGCGTGCGTTGCGACTTCGGCAGCGTCAGCGCCAGCTCGTTGGCAACTGCGACGTATCGCTCGCGTTCCTTCATCTCGGGCTTGTTCCAGGTCCGGCGCATGAACTCCTGCCATGCGTCAACGATGCGCGTCGTGTTCTTCGGCGCTCCCTCGATCTCATGAACGATACTCATCATGACCGCCGGCTGGTTCAGCGGGTCATAGTGCACATCTGCTTCGCCAACGGCATCCGGATTGCCGCCGCTGAGACAGAAGCGCAGCGAAGTCTCCCAGTCGATGTACCCACCGAAGACGACCGCACCCGGCAGACGGTCGCGCCACACGGGGTGCGCTGCCAGCCGCAGCGTCGGCAGCGAGCCGAACGATATCGAGAACACTGCAGGTGCGAAGCCCT
>JAUICO010000132.1 GCA_030427825.1 bacterium
TTCATCGCCACCGAGTTCCTGACCGGCCTCGACTACGCGCACCGCCTCTCGGGCCTCGACGGCGTGCCGCTCGGCCTCATCCACCGCGACATCTCGCCCCAGAACGTGCTGATGTCCTTCGAGGGCGAGGTGAAGGTCACGGACTTCGGGGTCGCTGTCGCGGCAAATTCAAACGCGGAGCAGGGCTCTCTCGCCGGCAAAGTCGCGTACATGTCGCCCGAACAATGTCGCGGCAAACATGTGGACCGCCGCAGCGACGTCTTCGCGCTGGGAACCATTCTGCACGAGATGCTGACCTCGTCCCGACTCTTCAAGCGGGCGGACAGCGTGCAGTCAATTCGAGCTATCACCGAAGACCCGGTGGCAGCACCGAGCGCAAGCAACCCCGACGTCCCGGCTGAGCTCGACGCTGTAGTCCTGCGGGCGCTCGCACAGGACCCCTCAGCGCGTTACGAGAGCGCGCAGGCGTTCGCCGCTGCACTACGCGCGCAGCTCGCGGACTATACCGGTGAGACATCGCGTCTGGAGCTGGCAGACCTGATGCAGGCCAGCTTCTCGGACGAGAAGTCAGAAGTGGCCGCCATCATCGACAAGGCGCTCAACGCGCCGGCACACTCGCAGAACACGGTCGATCTCGCGTCGATTGACACCTCGCAGACCAGAGCTGCGCTCATTCACGAAGAAGGAGCAGGCCTCGACGAGCTCGCAGCCGCCTCGGTACAGGGTCTGCCGGATATTCCCGCTTCGCAGACCGGGGCGGGCGATGCCGACGACGGCCCACTTGTCCCCGGTGTCCCTGACGCGCTCATGGCATCGCGCCTTGCACGTGCGGAGCGAAAGTCGAAGCTACTCGGCGGCGGTCTGGCACTTGCGCTGCTGTGCGCGGTCGGCGCTTTTGTGCTCGGCCGATCGCAGGGCGGCGGCGGCGAGGTCGCAGAGACCGTAGAAGAAGCGGTGATCGAGACGGTGTCGGTGGCAGTGAACAGTGAGCCGGAGGGTGCGCTGGTCTTCATGAACGACGCGCAGCTGCCCGGCGTGACACCGATGACGGTGTTCATGCCCGCCGGCAGGCAGTCAACACTGCGAATGGAGTTGGAAGGGTACCTGCGCACGGACGCGCGGGTGACACCGAGCGCGGAATCTCCTGAGCCGGTGCTCGTCGAACTCGATATCGATCGGGAATCCCCCATGGCGCCGATCGGCTCTGTCCGTGTCAGCTATCAGCCGGCAGACGCCGAGCTGTTCGTCGATGGAGAGCGTGTCGCGGGCACCTCGCCCGCGCTGGTAGACCTGCTCACCTTGAACGCGCCGCATAACATCCGCCTGAACAAGACCGGCTTCGAGCCGCTGTATCTGGAAATCTCTCTCGAGAATGAAGAAACGCTGGAGCTGGACCTTCAGATGGAAGAGGGCGTCGCGCTTGCGGCGGTCTCAATCAACAGCACCCCGGCAGGCGCTGAAGTTCAGATCAATGGGAACAGCGTCGGCACGACGCCCATCGAGGGGCTGGAGCTGCCGGCGGGCCAACTCTACGTCGTGCAGGCACAGCGCTCCGGATATCGTCGCTGGCGCCGCTCCGTCCTCCTCGACTCGGCGACGGAGACCATCGCGATCGAGATGGAGCGTGCGCGCGAGCCGACCCCCGAAGAGCGCGCCGCAGCAGAGGCCCGTGAGGCAGAGGAGCGTGCGCGCGAACGGCGAGAGCGCGTGCGGGAACGGGAACGACCTACGGGCAACTACGAGATGCTCCCCGAGTAAGTCCCGTTAGGAGGCCAGGCGCTCAACGAGCGCAGCGAACGCCTCCACCGCCGGCTGCAATCCTGCGATGTCCTTCCCACCGGCCTGTGCGAGCGTCGGCTTACCGCCACCCCTGCCGCCGATGTGAGCCGCGCTCTCGCGCACCAGGTCACCTGCCTTCAGCCCACGACCGCGGGCTGCGCCATCCGTGGCCATCGCCAGAAGCGCAGGACGGCCGTCAATGTCGGCGCCCAGCAGGGCGACTCCCACCTCGCCGATGAGATCCCGCAGGAAATCCGCGACCGCAACCAGCTGGTCGCGGTCCTGCGCGTCAACCTTCGCCGCCACAACGGTGATGCCGTCGATGTCTGCCGCAGACGATGCGAGGTCCGCTGCGATGGCCCGAGCACCCATACGGCTCAGGTCAGCTACTCGCTCTTCCAACTCGCGCCGCTCAGTCAGGAGCTTTTCGAGGCGCTCTTCGACCTGAGACGGAGACACCTTCAGCGCCCCCGCAATGCGAACGAGTGTGCGCCGCTCGGCATTGGCCAACGCGAATGCGCCTTCATTTGTCACCGCCTCAATGCGGCGAACGCCGGCGGCAACGCCACTCTCGCCGACGATTCGGAAGAAGGCGATGTCGTTGGTCTCGTCGACGTGTGTGCCGCCGCACAGCTCGATTGACGGCGAGTCCATCACCTCGACGACGCGCACTTCGGCGCCGTATTTCTCGCCGAACATCATGGTGGCGCCCATCTTTTCGGCCGCCTCGATCGGAACATCCCGATGAACCTTCACCCGGTGGTTCTGCTCAATCCAGGTGTTCACAGTGGTTTCGATCTCGTCGAGCTGCGCGTCCGTGACGGGCTGATCGTAGTTAAAATCGAAGCGCAGGCGTTCTGATGAAACGAGGCTGCCGGCCTGGAACGCGCTGCGGGACACGATCTCGTGAAGCGCCGCATGCAGAAGGTGTGTTGCCGTATGATTCGCGGCACAGAGAAAGCGGTTTCGCTCATCGACCCGTAGAATCGCAGGCTCGCGCAGCGCTTCGGCGTTCAGCTCACCGTGCACAATGCGCGCAAAATGGGTCAGGCCGGCGACGGTGCGTCGCGTGTCGAATACGTCCAGCTCAAGGTTGCCGTCGGCTGATTGAATTCGTCCGGTATCGCCGACCTGGCCGCCCGACTCCGCGTAAAAGGGGGTCTCGCGGACGCAAATCTCGACAATGTCGGTCTCCGGGTCCTGACGAATGCGCAACACATCACTGGTGTGCTCGAATCGATCGTAGCCGACGAAGGTGTCAGCAGCGCCGTCCATCAGAATCTGCCACTCGCCGGCGGCCGTGTAGCGGTCGTCCGCGGCGCGGCTGCGTTCGCGCTGCTCCTGCATCGCGGCTTCGTAGCCGTGAAGGTCCACGGTCAACCCGCGTTCCTCTGCCATGATCTGCGTGAGGTCCGGCGGGAAGCCAAAGGTGTCGTAGAGTTGAAACGCGGTCGGCCCGTCGATGACGGAATCACCGGCCGCCGCGGTGCGCTCCGCGACCTCTTCAAAGAGCGCGATTCCGCGGTCCAGCGTCTTGAAGAAGCGTGCCTCTTCGGTCTCGATGATGCGGGCCGCATCCTTACCCTTGAGCCTCAGCTCCCGGTATACGTGACCGAAGGACGCGATGACCGCCGAAACGACGTTGCAGAGGAAAGGAGCGTCAAAGCCGAGGTTGCGGCCGTGACGGACCGCTCTCCTGAGGATGCGTCTGAGCACGTAACCGCGTCCTTCGTTTGAAAAGCTCGCGCCATCGACGATGCTGAAGGTCAGCGTTCGGATGTGGTCGGCGATGACACAGTATTCTACGAAGTTGGGGTGACTGAAGAGCTCGGGCACCCGTTCCGTCGGAAAGTCCCCGCCGGTACGAAGTGACTCTGTGCGAGCAATGATTCCCGCGAATAGCCCCGTATGGAAGACGTTGTCGACGCCGGAGAGTATGGCCGCGACACGATCGAGACCCATACCGGTGTCCACGGACTGCAGCGGCAACGGCGTCATCTCGCCGGTCTCGTCCCGATCGAAGGCCATGAAGACGAGATTCCAAATCTCGACGAAGCGCTCTTCGTCGAAGCCGGGCTCCCAGGAAACCGGACCCGCTTCCGGGTGATGGTCGTAGTAGATTTCGGTGCAGGGACCGCACGGGCCGGTCGGCCCCATCGACCAGAAGTTCTCTTCGTCGCCGTCCTCGATGTCTCCGAGGCGCACGATGTGCGATGTGGGCACGCCGACGTCATGCTCCCAGAAGTCCCAGGCTTCGTCGTCGGTCTTGTAGACAGAGACATAGAGACGCTCGGGCGAGAGGCCCAGCTCCTGCGTGACGAAACGCCAGGCCCAGATGATCGCGTCCTTCTTGTAGTAGTCGCCGAATGACCAGTTCCCGAGCATCTCGAAGAAGGTGAGGTGGCGGCCGTCTTTGCCGACCTCGTCCAGGTCATTGTGCTTTCCGCCCGCCCGGATGCACTTCTGCACGCTCACGGCACGCACGTAGTCGCGCTTTTCCAGGCCCAACAGCACGTCTTTGAACTGGTTCATGCCTGCGTTCGTGAAGAGCAGCGTCGGGTCGCCGTCGGGTACGACCGGGCTCGACTCGACGTGGCGATGGCCACACTTTTCTTCAAAGAAGCGGAGGTAACGTTGTCGGAGTTCGTCAGGGCTCATCGCGTGCTCCATATGGCCTGGCAAATGGCCGGCCGCTGCTATCAGCTGAGTTGGGGGAGTTCAACGCGATGCCCGCTCAAAGCTGCAGGCAGAAGGGCGCGCGAAGAGGCCGCGACGACCGGAAGCGTCGACAGTCTCCGAACCCGCCGGCCTGCGGCAATCTGTCCGCCCATTGCTGTATTGTTGGATTTTCCGGCGACAAGCGGCCAGGCTGCCGGCGTTCGTTACTCTGGGAGCACGGCATTGTCGTCCTGGTGAGCTCGACCGACGAAAAGAAGAAGGCCGAAAAGGCCGCGGACCGCCCTCTGGAACCGCGAGTCTTCGGGAAGTACTGCCTGCTCGAACGCGTAAGCGTCGGGGGTATGGCAGAAGTCTTTCGTTCGCGCCCGCTTGACGCACCCAACTTCAAGCGTTTTCTCGCGCTGAAGAAGATACTTCCGAACCTCGCAGAGGACACCGAGTTCATCTCGATGTTCATTGATGAGGCCCGAATCGCGGTGCAGCTGCATCACCCCAACGTGTGCCAGATTTACGAGCTCGGCAGACTTCAGGGCAGCTTCTACATCGTGATGGAGTTCATCGCGGGCAAAGATCTCCTGGCGCTGCAGAATCATCATCGACGGCGGCGGCGTATCATGGGGGTCGCGCAGGCGGCCCATATTATCGCCCAGGTCTGCAGTGGTCTCGACTACGCGCACACCAAGAAGAATGAGAGCGGAGAAGGGCTCGGGATCGTGCATCGCGATATCAGCCCGCAGAACGTCATCGTCGGCTACGACGGCACCGTGAAGCTGATCGACTTCGGGATCGCGCGCGCGGCCACCCGAAACGAGCAGACCCAGGTCGGAGTGCTCAAGGGCAAGTTCGGCTACATGTCGCCGGAACAGGTCGCCGGCGAAGAGATCGATCACCGAAGTGACGTGTTCGCTGTAGGCACGCTCTTCTGGGAGCTGCTCACCGCGCGTCGGCTCTTTCACGGCGGAACCGACTTCGAGATCCTCGAACAGGTTCGCGCCGCGGACGTGCTTCCGCCCAGCGCAAAGAACCGCCTCGTGCCCCCAGAGGTCGACCGCATCGTCGCGAAAGCGCTCGCGCGCGATCGTGATGAGCGCTACCAGAGCGCTGCGGAGCTGCGCGCCGACCTGAAGGCCTTCCTGCAACAGATTCGGCCGCCGTTCACATCCAAGACGATGGCCGGATGGATGCAGACGTCGTTTACGGACGACATCGAGCACGAACGAAAGCGCGTGCACGAGGCGAGTCGCTTCGTAAGCGAAGCCGACGTCATCGAATGGGAACGGCAGAACAGCGGCACGCCACCGGACACCAATCCGGGCACTACCGAGCCCGGGTCCGGTGAGCAGATCCTCGCGGAAAACGACATGGCGCCGCTTTCTACCGTGATGCACGACACCACCGACGACGGTCTGCCCCGGGGCCTTGGCTCGGTGGTCAGGGCGGTGACTCCCGCCTCGTCCTCACACACAGTGCGACTGGAACACCGCCATGTGGCGGATCGTAGGCGGTGGCCTGTTGGGGCGGCGGCGGCGGCTCTGCTGGTCGGACTCGCGTTTATCCTGCTTCTCGCGAAACCGTGGTCCAAAGATGCGCCGCTCCCGCCTGCTGACCTCGCGATATCGGTGGTGCCCTCAGAAGGCGTGCAGGTCTTCGTAGATGGGACACTTGTCGGGACGCAGTCTCCGCTACGGGTGGAGGATATTCGGGCAGAGACCGCTCGCGTTGAAATCAGACACCCTGACTACGAGCCCTTTGCCGAAACGGTCACGCTGGTTGCCAACGACACGGTGCGCTTCCATCGTCGCCTGACTGTTCTGCCCGGCGGAACGGGCCGAGTGTTGGTCGCGCAGGCTGACGATGCAACACGTGTCTTTGCCGACGGGCAGGAGGTCGACGCAGCGGCGGCCGTACGTGGGGTCAGCTTTGATGCCGGAGCGACCCACGTCATCGAGATCTACCAACCCGGGCATTTCGTGTCTCGCCATGAGGTAGACGTCGTCCGCGGCTCAGAGACGACCGTCGAAGGCGTACTGCGGCCCGTCGAGGGGACCATCGTTCTCCGCAGCGCGCCGGCGGCTGCGGCCACTCTCAATGGGGAGGATATCGGGACCACAGAGAGTTCGATCACTCTTGAGAATCTGGCTCCTTTCGAAGTCCACCAGATTCGACTTGAAGCGCAGACGCCGGGGTTTGTGCCGCACGAAGAAGCGGTCGTGTTCGGGGGCGCCTACAACCGGCAGATCAGCGTAAGCCTGCGCCGAATCGGTCAGGAGGCGACTCCGCCGCAGGAGTGGGGGACGCTGGTTGTCGACGTGCAGCAGCCGCGCTGGGCCCGCATTCTTGTCGATGGGCGCGATACGGGCGCTACGACGCTGAGTGTCGGCGAAGTCCGAATCCCGGTCGCCGCCGGCGCCAGAGTTGTCAGCTTTGCAGCCGGCGATGACGCGACAGATGTGCCCGTGAACGTTGACGCAGGCGGCACAGTCGAAGTGACACCACCCCTTCCTGAATGAGTGCGAGACAGCAACGGATGAAAGAACCCGAAGTCTTTATCAGCGCCGACGAGATTGCAGACCGGATCGCCGAGCTCGGCCGACAGATCGCCGACGACTACGCCGGCCGCGAGTTGATTCTGGTCTGCGTGCTCAAGGGTTCGATGCCGTTCTTTGTCGACCTCAGTCGCGCGATCAGCCTGCCTCTGGTCTGGGACTACATGGCGGTCTCGTCCTACGGAGCCGGCACCGAGAGCAGCGGCCGCGTGAAGTTCGTGGCCGACCTCGGCGAGAACATCGAAGGGCGCGATGTGCTCGTCGTCGAAGATATCGTGGATACCGGACGGACCGCAAAGTATCTGATGGGGGTTCTCGGCGCACGCAACCCGGCGTCTCTTCGATTCATCACCCTGCTCGACAAACCCAGCCGCCGTGTCGTTGAAATCTCGGCGGACTACGTCGGCTTCGAGATCCCCGACCGCTTTGTGATCGGGTACGGGATGGACTTCGATCAACAATATCGGAACCTGCCATGGATTGGCGCGCTGGATGGCATCGAAGAGTAGGCAGAAGAGCAGCCACCGGCAGTATACGCACCACTTCTCTGCTCACTGACCTGACGGCGGACACACAACAATGAGCAGCACAGATCCGCTATCGGCACCCTTTTCGCTGGGTTCGCTGTCCATGCGAAATCGGATCGTCATGGCGCCGATGACACGCAGTCGCAGCCCGGGTGGGGTGCCGAACGACGAAGTGCTGGCGTACTACGAGCGCCGAGCGCGGGCACAGGTGGGGCTGATCATCACCGAAGGCACCACCGTCGGACACCGATCTGCTTCGGGATACCCCGATGTTCCTGAGTTTCACGGCGAGCAGGCCCTGGCCGCCTGGGCACGCATAGTCGACGCTGTGCACGCTGCCGGCGGGGCCATCGCGCCACAGCTCTGGCATGTTGGCTCCGTTCGCGCCGCTGACGGCAGCGCTCCGTCGGTTGGCCCCAGCCCGGTGCCGCACCCAGGAAAGCCCGATGGGCCGCCTGCCGTGGCCCTGTCGGAGTCGGAAATCGAAGACATCATCGCGGCCTTCGCGGAAAGCGCTGCAGCAGCGTACCGAATCGGCTGTGACGCCGTCGAGATTCACGGCGCCCACGGCTACCTGGTAGACCAGTTCCTCTGGCCGGCCACCAATCTAAGGGACGACCGCTGGGGCGGCGATGTCGCGCGCAGACGCCATTTCGCCGAAGAGCTGGTCCGCGCCTGCCGAAGCGCGACGGCACCGGACTTCACTCTCATTTTCCGCTTCTCACAGTGGAAAATTGGAGGGTATCGCGAGCGACTCTTCGAGAGCCCGGAGGAATTGGGTCACTTCGTGTGCGCACTCCGGGACGCAGGCGTAGACATGTTTCATTGCAGTCAGCGACGCTTCTATGAGCCCGAATTCCCTGACAGCGACTTGAATCTGGCGGCGTGGACAGAACAGTTGAGCGGATGTCCGGCGATCACCGTTGGGAGCATCGGTCTCAGCGTTGACTTCCTGCGGACGAACACCGGCAAGCCGACCGAGGCCGCAGACCTGGGCGAGCTGCGTCGCCGGATGTCCGCGGGCGAGTTTCAGCTGGCCGCCGTAGGCCGTGCTCTGCTCGCGGACTGGGAATGGGCACAGAAGGCGCTGGAAGGGCGGTTGGGCGAAGTGACCGTATTCGAGCCGGAGATGCGCGAAGGGCTGTACTACTGAGCACGATGAGGCACCCAAAAGGGCTTCAGGCGTCGGCAGCGTTTACCCGCGTGACCCAGATTCGCTCCAGACGACGCTCCGCGATGCGCCAACCGGAGGCGGTCAGCACACACTTGTCATGGTAGCGCCCGCCCAGCTCGAAGAAGCGAAGGGTGCCGTCCACCTCTCGCCCATGCAGAGCACGAACGTAACAACGACTCCTCGCGACCCGCTTGTCGACCGCAATATCGTGCCCGCTGACTGTGTGCCTTAGCATCTTGTACTCGGCGAGTACGCCCTTGAGCCAGGGACGTACCTCATCGTAGCGACCGTGAATTCCGCCCGTCGCTGAGTAGTCCACGTCGGCGTCCGGCGTGAAAACGTGGTCGAGCGAGCTGAAGTCGCTGTCATCAATCGCGCGCGCATAGCGCGTCGTCAGCGCGATGATGTCGGCTCGCGGGTCAGATGTCGGGGTGGTCTCAATCACAGGTATCTCTCACGCCGGGACTGCGCCTTAGCGCCGTTCTATTGATCGTCAATGCGGTATTTAGAAACAAAGTGAGCCGTGAGATTCGGAAAGAAGCGCTTCATCGTAATTGCGTGAATCTCTCGTCCGCCGACTGCGACCTCGTTGCGTCCCTTCTCAACCGCAGCTGCAATTCGCTCCGCGCAACGCTCCGGTGAGATGCCACCCGCAATCTTCGAGTCCACGGTGCCATAGCGGCCGCCGCCTGCGGCGAAAGCGTTCTCCGAGATCTCGGTGCGTACGAACCCCGGTGTTATCAGCGTCACGCCAACGCCGGTCGCCGCGATCTCTGCGCGCAACGCGTCGAAATACCCGTGCAGCGCATGCTTGCTCGCAGCGTACGACGAACGCAGCTTGACGCCGACTCTGCCGGTGACGCTGCTGACAACGACGATGCGCCCACTTCTGCGCTGCAGCATGGAAGGCAGTACGCATTGTGTCAGCGACACCTGCCCGAAGAAGTTCGTCTCCATGATGGAACGGGTCACTTCAAGACTCGTGTCGGTGGCATGGGAGCGCTGACTTACGCCGCCGTTGTTCACCAGGATGTCGACTCCACCGAACGACGCTTCCGCACGCTTCGTCGCCTCGGCGTGTGTCTCCGGCTGATTCAGGTCCAGCGGCAGCACTGTAGCGTTTGGGCCGCACCTCTCGGCGCATTCGGCCAGCCTGTCAGCGCGGCGCGCTGACAGGATCACATTCGCGCCCCGCGCAGCAACGTGCGCCGCGATCGCGGCCCCTATCCCGGACGATGCCCCTGTGACCCATACTGTCTTGCCCGAATAGTAGTCTGCCATTGCCGCCTCCAATGCTCCGGAATCGCCCGCAGGGTTGGGGCATCGCCGCGGTGTCTGTCAACGCGTCTGAAATCTTCGACAAATTCTACCCGATCGCGACGCGCCGACGAGAGGCTCCCATGGAAGGGGACAGAATCCGAGCGCAGGGCGATACGCATGAAGCGACACAGGTACAAAGTGAATCACATGGACCGCAACCTCCCTCGGTGCGTGCTCACTCCAGTCGCTTCTGCATCGCCCCGCGCTCGGACACACCCTGACCATTCATCACCGGCCAACG
>JAUICO010000133.1 GCA_030427825.1 bacterium
TCCACAAGGGCGAAGTTGATCTGGTCACCGAGGCCGACCTGCGCTGCGAGAAAGCGATTCGCGAGCATCTCATCGACGCGACCGACTTCGGGGTGCTGGGCGAAGAGGGCGGTGTGAGCGGCTGCGCGGATGGTGCGATCTGGGTCGTGGACCCCATCGACGGCACGACGAATTTTGCCCATCGTGTACCTCACTTCGCGATCAGCATCGGTCTCTGGCACGAGGGGGCGCGGTGTGGGGTCATCTACGACCCCTGTCGCGGTGAACTCTTTGCATCGAGCGCGACCGGATTGCGAGTGAACGGGGCAGCGGTACCTGCGCTTGCGCCCTCGCCGATGAATTCCGCGCTGCTGGCGTCCGGGTTTCCCTACGATCGTCGCACCACAGATGACGACAACACGGATCTGTGGCGCGCGATGATGAAGCGCTGCCAGGGCGTCCGTCGCAACGGTGCCGCCGCCCTGGACATGGCGTGGACCGCCGCGGGTCGTTTCGACGGCTTCTGGGAACCGCGCCTCGAGCCCTGGGATGTCGTCGCCGGTATCGCGCTTGTCGAGGTTGCGGGCGCTACGGCGACCAGCTACGAGGGCGCCCCGTGGACCCTGCAAACGAAATCGATTGTCGCCGCGCACCCGGCTCTGCATCGGGAGCTCATCGAGCTCATCGCACGGGTGCGCTCCTCGTAGCGCTGGCACTGGCGCTTAGCCTTGCTCCGGGCTGCCTCAAGACCCTGGACATCAAGGACCTGGACGCCCGTGTCACCAGCATCGGCCCGGTCTATGTCGACGGGGACGACCTCATTACCATCCACTTCTCGGTGTTCGATGGTGATGACGAAGTGGTGAACGTTCTCGCGGAGCACAACATCAGCGGCGACTGGCAGCCGATGAACGACCCGGGCGCCGGCTCCCGCCTTCTTTCGGGGGACAGCATGCTGCCTGTGGTCGAAGACGAAGACGCACAGCACATCCTGGTCTGGGATTCGGGTGATCTGGATACCTCGGGCGCATTCGACATTCGCATCACACCCGATGTCGACGACGACGAAGACGACACCCGCTGGGATACCGATAGGGCCGTCACCTATCCGGTCACCGCCGGATCCCTCTAAGGGACGGATCGCAGTGCGGGGCGACATCGGGGCGCCGGGTGGACCGCGCATCGTCGCTTCACAGGACCGGCGCGTCGCGGTAGCGTTTCCCTGTGTCCCCGCCGAGCAGCGTCTCCCGGATTGCCGGGCGTGAGCTGGGGCGGAGCGGCTGTTTCATGGATTGTACTTGAGCGAACCTATCCCAGATTCCGCTGAGCTGGAGATGCCTGCGACACCAGGTCGCCTGTCGCTGCCCGCGGACAATGACGAGGCGCTTGAGGGCCGCAGCATGCTCGGCAGGACGGTGATGTCGATTCTGCTCGCCCTCGCCCTCGGGGTTCTTGCCGGCTGGCTCTTTCGAGATCAGCTGACGTGGCTGGGTACCTGGCTGGTGAACGAGTACGGCAGCGGCGGCGTGTTCGTCTCGGTGTTTGTGATCGACTGGGTGCCGATGCCCGCAACCAACGAGCCGATTCTGCTACTCGGCGTCAGTGCCGGAATGAACCTGCTGAAGCTCTTCGTTGCCGCTGCATCTGCGAGCGTTATCGCTGCTCTGGCAAGCTACGGCGGCGGTCACCTCGTCGACAGCCATACTTCCCTCGGCGATCGCATGGCACGCGCGTACCCCGGCGTTACCCGCCTGGTCCGCGAGCGTGGCGCGACCGGCATCGCGATCGCTGCCATGGTGCCGCTGCCTTTCAGCATCTTCTGCTGGACTGCCGGGATCGTGCACGTGCCTTTCAGGCAGGTTGCGGTCGCGTCCCTCCTGCGAATCCCGAAGACCGCGTTCTATCTCTGGCTGATCGTCGCGGGCTGGGGCCTCACGTGAGCGCCCGCGGGATGGCGCCGGCGGCAGCGGCGACTCCCTCAGTCTGCGCAGCGTTCCATCTCTGAACGCGAACTCGAGTCCATCACGCAGTTCGAATACTCGCGGTATCCGTCGGGATCCGTATCGCGCTGCCGCTGCAGGTTCCGTACGCACTCCGTCGAGAAGCTGCTCGCTTCAGAGATGCCATACATCGAGGTGATCTGTTCGCAGACCTCTGTGGGTTCGTGCTCTGCGGCGCTGCCGATCGCGATCAGAAATGCGATCGCGGCGCCGAATCCAACCAGCGCAAATGCTACGATCCCCATCACGATGGGCGCGCGGCTCCTGCCTCTGCCGGGGCGCGCCACGACGTGGCCGGAGATGTGCTGTACCTGCTGCTGCGCCGCCTGCGGTGCGAAGGCCTGCGGTTGCGGCGGCCGCTGAGCCGCCCCGGCAGGTGCCTGCGGGTCGTGCTGTGTCGGCGCCGGTCGCGCCGGTCCCTGTCCTCCGACGGGAGCGGGCGAGGCGTGGCCCTGCGGCGTAGCGTTGCCCATGTTCTGCGCCACTGCCGGCGGCGGTTGGATCCCGGCCGGCGGTTGTACACGCCCCTGCGCTGCGATCGGGCTCTGCGCGTGGATCTCTCCCGGCGGACGCAGGCCCGGTTGCGCCCGGATCCCGGCCTGACCCTGTGGCGTGCGGCCATGTTGCGCCGGCACAGGCTGCGGGCTCGAGGGCCGGAGCCCATCGGAGTCCCCCGGCCCCGGGGCGAGCTGCGCAAAGGCGGGCGCCGCGCCGGGTGTAGACATCCAGCTCGGCCGCGGGGGTGGCGCGTTGCCCGAGAAGGCGGTCTGTTGGCGAAGCTGGGCGACGTTGTGCGGTCGCAGGCCGGCGCTGAGCTCGATGCAGCGACTGATTGCTCGCGCCCAGGCCATAGGAACACCCCGGGACGTCGCGTGCGCGACATAGTCCGCGTATGGATCAAGACTGCCGACGGCGCGGTCGTTGGCGTTGATGGGTCCGTCGCCATCCGGATGCCCGAGGGTTACCCCGACCAGCATCAGCCCCGCCGCGTAGATATCACTCCACGGTCCCGCACCGCTGAGCTCGCGCGGATTCATCAGCTCGGGTGCTGCGTAGCCGGGCGTGAACATCATCGAGGTTGCCGTACGATCCAGATCTACGCTGGTTCGAGCGGCGCCGAAGTCGATCAGCACGAGATCGCCGCTTCTGGTGATCATCACGTTCTCGGGCTTCACGTCGCCGTGGATCACCCCCTGGTTGTGGATCGCTTCGAGGGCGTCGAAGAGCTGCGTGGCCCAACGCTCAATCTGCGGCCAGTTCAGTTGGCCGCCTTCACGCAGCGGCGCCTCGGGAAAATGCCCGGAGCCGTCCACCGGGTCCATCGCGTAAAAGGCGGTGCCTCGCTCTCTCCAGACGTCGATGACGCGGACAACATAGGGTGTCCGCAGCCGGTTGATCAGTCGCGCTTCGCGCTCAAACTTCTCGACCATGCGTTCATGCGACTCCCGGCGGCCGCGGCTCGGTCGCACCTCGTTGCTCGCGGTATCGCGGTAGCAGGTGCCGTCGTAGGCAAACTCCTTGATCACGACCTCGCTTTCGAGGCGGCGATCCATCGCCCGGTAGGTCAGGCTGAAGCCGCCACCACCGAGTAGATGGAGCACTTCATAGCGAAAGCCGCCGCTTCCATCGGGGGCCAGCTCGGTGCCGGGCGGTAGTTCCGGCAGGGGCATCGCGCTTTCCTGGCAGAGAGGAGGGAGCCCCGGAGAGCGGCGCTCGCCCTCGGGTCTGCCCGTATCTTACTGTGTACGGAAGAGCAGAATCACGGATTTTCCGTTTGCCCGTGGCCCACCGACAAAGAAGATGCCACCGGCCGGGGAGTTGATGGTGGTTCCACCGCCGGGCAATTGCACGTTCATGCGGTAGGAATTGCCGCTGGTGCCCGAAAAATTCACGGTGATGGTGTTGCCCCCGGGGACCGAAAACTGATTCGATTCACCGGCGTTCAGTGTGAAACGCTCGCTGGTTACGTATTCGAAGCTGTTGAACTGAGCGAACTGTTGTCGAAGGCGTCCGCTGTATGGCTGCAGCTGATCAGCGACGCCACCGCCGTCGTTGCCGGCGAGAATCACTTCGACAGTCACCGACACCGAGCCCGACTGCGCAGACGCCATCGGCGCGAACAGGAGCCCTACAGCGAAGATGGCTGCGGCGAGTATTCCGACCCTGTGAATCGTTGCGAACATGGTGTTTCCTCAGATCGGGCAGCGGGGGCCACCCGGTGTAGAATCTGCCTTCAGATGCCGCCCGCGCCGCCGGGCGGTGCTTCGAGCACGTCGTCCTCAGCAATCCAGACCACCGGCGCGACCATGTCGTCGCCGGGGGTGATCGCCCCGTAAAATCCCTGATCGTAGCTCACCGAATCGACCATCGGCGCCTCGTAGACATTGATTACCTGCTGCGGTCCGCCACTGCCTGCGCCGCGAATCGCGAAGGGCAACATCACCAGGCACGCCGCAGCCGCTACGGCGGCCATTGCGAACGCGCCACGGTTCACCCCCAGCCACTCCGACAGCCGCGCCCACAAGCCGAGCTCTGCCGCCGGCGCCGCGCTCGAAGCCGCGGCGCGCGTCGGAGCCGCGGCGGCGCCCTCGGCCTGCACAGCCACATCGATTCGACGGGCCAGCGCGTCGAAGTCTACGCTGTCTGCAGCGATCTCTATCGGCATGCGAGCCAGCTCTCCGATTTCAGAGATCGCCGCGATGCCTGCGCGTGCGGCGGGCTGCCGGTCCAGATATGCCTGCACCCGAGACACCTCGGCTTCGTTGCTCAGCTCACCATCGGCCCAGGCCATCGCGAGCATCTCAACTTCGCCGTCTCTCGCGAGGCTCTCTGTGCCAAGCTCTGCCTGTATGCGTGAAAAGAGACCGTCAAAACTCATGGACTCTGCGGCGTCCTCGACCGGCAGGCGCACCGCAAGCTGTGCTTCTTTCAGCGCAGCAAGGTAGCCGCGTGCAGACTCATCATCGGTGAGCCGCTGCTCGACAAGAGCGCGGTCGTCGTCGTCAATCTCCCCGTCGAAGTAGAGCTCGATGAGCGCTCGCAGGTCCCGGCCGGCTATGTCTCGTTTACTCGTCATGGGAATCTCCGTTGCGCACCGGCCACAACGGGGCGGGTGTCAACGCGAACTCAGACGCATCGTACACAGAAGTATTCAGGCAAAAAGGTCGGCGTCGCACACGACAGAGATCTTGTGCGCGTGCGCGTCGTTGCGCCCGGGGCGCGTGCTCACCGCGCCGGGTCATCGACCTTCAACTCGCTGCCAACATAATCGGCGAGCAGCGCCTGCATATTCCGACGTGCGTGATGCAGTCGGCTCATGACAGTCCCTATGGAGATCTCTGCGATGTCGGCGATCTCCTGGTATGACAGCCCCTGCACTTCGCGCAGAATGATCACCTCGCGGTGGTTGTCGCTGAGCTCGCCCAGCGCGTCTTCGATGCGCCCCAACAGCTCTTTGCGGGCCATCACCCGCGCCGGATTGATGCCGAGCGCGCTCGGTAGCAGTGTGTCGTCCTCGACGTTCTCGTCTCGCCGAATCGCGTCGTCGTAGTCGACGGTTCTGTTGCGCTTCGCCTTGCGTATGTGGTCGATGCCGGCGTTCTTCGCGATGCGATACACCCAGGTGTAGAACGAGGAGTCGCCCTTGAATCGGCCCAGGTTCCGGAACACCTTCACGAAGGTCTCCTGCACCAGGTCCATCGCGTCGTCGCGGTTGCGCACCATACCGTAGCAGATGTTGAACACCTTGCGCTGATAGCGCTCAACCAGCACCTGGAACGCCTTCTGGTCGCCGTTCTGCGCCAGCTTTACGAGATTCGCGTCGCTTTCTTCGTTCATCAAGCGCCGGCCCCATGGCCCGAGGAGTGAGCGCGCAGCGGCAATCCACGCCGATACGGCGCGCACACTGCAACGGGCGCGTCCTTAGCGCGCCACCCGAAGACCAGCAAGGCGCGGGGCTCCGGGTGGCGCGGTGGATCGCAGGTGCGAGAGCGCTCCCATCGCGCCTGCGCCGGGGGTTCACCCCGCCGTTGGGGATCCCTCTCCAGCGGGAATCGGTAGCCTCGGCCGCGCGTTGACACCACTCGGGCCCGCCCATAGCTTCCGCGCGCCCTTCGCAGCCCCCCGTGATGCCCGAACACCCTTCCATCCAAAGAATTCGAGCGGTGCTTGCGCGGGTGCGTCGGTCCATCGAGCGGCAGGCCCTGAAAGAGGGGCTTGTTGTCGGCGCGACGGCGGTACTCGCTGTGCTGGTTGCGGGCATTGGTGTGCTTGCCTGGACCGGCGTTTCGTCGGGATGGTGGGTGTGGGCGCTGGCCGTGTTGGTCTTCGCGGCTGCGGTCCGACGTCTGTACGGGCGTACGCAAGCTCGATTTGAGGACGACGAAGCTGTGGGCGCGTATGTGGAGTCGCAGGCGCCGGCGTGGCGCTCGGACATTCGCGCTGCCCTTGAGTTGGGGGCCGGCAATGCTCCAGCGCCCTCTCGTGAGGCCGCAGTCCTGCGTGAGCGCCTTGTGCGTCGCGTGGAGACCGGCCTGGGCGATGCGGTCGACGGGCTCTCGTCGATGGCACCACGGCGCGACCTGTACCCGGCCCGGGTCGTAGCAGTGCTTGCCGTCTTCGTGGCAGGAGCGCTGTGGGTCGCTTCACCGAGCCACTTCAAGCACGGCGCCCGGCGCCTCTTTGTGTCTGCGGACGCCGAGAGCCGCGCTGAGAATCGAGCGCCTGAGATGCGGCCGGTGGTCAGCACACTGGACCTTCGTCTTGTGCCGCCGGCTCACACGCAGCTCCCCGCGCGCGAGATTATGGGGTCGACCGGTGACATCGTCGCCATCAGCGGCACTGAGGTCTTTATCGCAGGGCGGGCGCTGGACCCGGTCGAGAGCGCGACCCTGCTGATACGAAGCGGCGGAGAGGAAGAACGGTACGCGCTCGAGGTGGCCGACAGTTCGCAGCTGAGCGGACAGTTCATGGTGCGCGAATCCGGCGCGTACACCTTCGAGGTGCAGCTGCGAGACGGCAGTGTTGTGACGGACCCGGTGCCGCGTCGCATGATGATCACGCCGGACAGCCCGCCCCGAATCGAGCTGCTTGAGCCGACGGCCAACCTTGAGGTGTCGCCGGGCGACCTGATCGATTTTTCGTACGTCATCAGCGACGATTTCGGAATCTCTGAAGTGAACCTCGCCTGGCACTTTCAGATCGATAACGCCGCCGTTGAGCTGCTCCCGCTGCACGGGCGCATCGAGGGGCTCTCGGTCGAGGACACGGTTCCCTTTGATACAGCGCCGATGAACCTGCAGCCGCGGGACGAGATCGTGGTGTATCTCGAGGCTACGGACAACGACACCCTTGGCGGGCCGAAGACGAGCCGGTCACGGCCCATCTCGCTCAGTGTCTCGGCGCCTGAAGAGCTGAACCGCGAGATACTCCGGCTCGAAGAGGAGCTCTTCGAAGAGCTGATCAAGCAGCTCGGCCAGATGCTGGGCAACTCAATGAACACCTGGGCTTCCGACGACGGCGAGACCCTCGTCGCGACACCGCTCGCGGTGGAACCCGCCGGCGCCGCAGCGATTGTCCGCGCCCAGGCGCCGATCCACGAAGACTGGCCGAGCATTCTGGCGAAGTACCGCGAGCTGATGGACATGGTCGGTCGAGACGAGCTGACCATCGACCGCGACCGCATCCTGCTCCAGGGCGGCCTGGACCGACTCTACGAACAGGAGCGCGACGAAGCGCGCCTTCTGGAGCGGATCCTGCCCGAGACAGACGAGAGCCCGGTCCCGGTTCGCGACTTTCTACGCCTGGCCGAACACAACAGCGGACATGTGCAGGACACGGAGCGCGTCACGCTGATGCTCGAAGACCTGATCGCGTCCCAGAAAGAGGAGTCCATCGCGCGGGCGCTTGAGGAACTCTCCGACATACGAGACCGACTTCGCGAGCTGATGGAGGAGTATCGCGACACGCAGGACCCCTACCTGCGCGAACAGATTGAGCGAGAGCTGGCACGCCTCGCTGAGCGAATGCAGGAGCTCCTGGAACGCCTCGCCGACCAGATGCAGGACATGCCCTGGGAACACATGAACAGGGACGCTTTCGAGCAGAGCGACACAATGGAGAACGTGCAGAATATGCGCGACTCCTTCCAGGAGATCCGTGACATGCTCGACAACAACGACATCGAGTCCGCGCTCTCGGCCCTGGAGCAGCTGGAACAGGGGCTCGATCAGCTGATGAACGAGTTCAACGCGGACTCCGGTGGTGAGTCGGGCGAGCTCTCGGAGTTCGACCAGCAGATGGCCGAGATGATGGACGAGCTCACCGCGCTCGAAGAGCAGGAGCAGGCCATCGAGGAGGAGACCTCAGAGCTGCTTGAGGAGTGGCGGCGCGAGCGCATGGAAGAAATCCGCGAAGAGATGCAGCAGAGAATGCAGAGCGCGCTCCGCCGTGTGCGCGAGAGTCGCGAGAACCTTGTCGCGCAGGAGCGCGACCGCCTCTCGCCGGCCACGCGCGACCACATGGAGGACGGCGAATCCGCCCTCGAACAGCTGGAGCGCCGTCTTGAGAGCAACGATGTGGCCGGATCCATGGAACAGGCGATGCGCGCAGTCGCAGAACTCAACGACGCCGAGCAGGCGCTGGATCGAGCCGAACGTTACATGCAACACGACGAGGCCGGACAGCAGCAGGCGACCCGCTCGGGCGACGCCGCCGGTGACGGGCGTCGGGTCTCTGAAGAGGTCGCCGAAGAGATGGAAGAGCTGATGCAGATGGCACAGCCGCAGCCGGGTTCGCGGCAGCGCGGTCAGATGCAGGAGATGGCACAGCGCCAGCAACAGGTGCAGCAGCAGATGGGAGAGTTTCAGCAGCAGATGAACGAGCTCGGCGAGCAGTTTCCGATGATGGGTCAGCAGTTTGGTGAACCGCTGCGCCAGGCAAACAACGGCATGCAGCAATCACAGCAGGGTTTGCAGGGCGGACAGCCTCAGCCCGCGCAACAGGGACAGCAGCAGGCGCTGCAGGGGCTGCGCTCGATGCGACAGCAGATGCAGCAGATGATGGCACAGCGGCGAAGGCAGCAGCAGGGTCGCCGGGGCCAACAGGGGCAGCAGGGTGAAAACGGCCGCGACGTGAACACGGATCGTGTTGAGATTCCGGACGAGGGCGCAAACGGGCGTGCTCGGTACCGCCGCCAGGTGATGGACGCCATGCGCGAAGGCAGCCTGGATTCCTACGACGATCAGATCCGCAGCTACTACGAGAGCCTGGTCGAATGAACACAGAGCACACACCCTGCACGCCCCCAGCAGGGCGCCCCGGTTTCTTATCGCGCGCGTCGGTCGTGCTTTGCCTGTTTGTTTGTTTCGCTGCGGGCGGCAACGCATTCGCGCAGGATGACGTGTGGGGCATCGCGATTCAGGCAAACGCGGCCATCGACAACTGGGATTATGAGACCGCCGGCGAGCTCGTCGATCGTCTCGACGCAGAATACATCGATCACCCGGCCGCGCTCTTCGCGAGCGGCCGCTATGACTACCACATGGGCAATTACGATCGGGCGACGGTAAAGCTCGACGATGCGTTGCGCATCATGGGCGATCATCGCATGCGCGGCCGCGTGCAGCAGATTCGCGATCTTGTCGCCGACACCGGTGAAGTTGTTCGCGACTTCGAGACCTACACCACACCCGACGGCCACTTCGAGATTCGCTACCAGGGCCCCCGCGACGATGTGTTGATGCCCTGGGCGGGCGAGACCCTTGAGGCCGCATACTACAATATCGGGTATAGCGTCGGCTACTGGCCCTCAGAGCCGGTGCGGGTCGAGATCTATCCCCGCGCTCGCACGCTCGCCGTCGTCAGCTCGCTGCCACTGGAGGCCGTCGAGACAACGAGTACGATCGGTCTGTGCAAGTACAACAAGCTCATGTTTGCTTCTCCGCGCGCGACGCTCCGCGGGTATGGTTGGCGCGACACCCTCGCACATGAATACACACACTATGTGATCAGCAGTCTTGCCGGCCGTGGTGTTCCTGTGTGGTTGCACGAAGGGCTGGCGAAGTACCTCGAGACGCGCTGGCGGGGCACCTGGGACGGCGCCCTGGACCCCTCTCGCGAGGACCTCCTCTCGCGGCGGCTCGAAGACAACAACCTGATCTCATTCGAAGAGATGCACCCCTCGCTCTCGCTGCTGCCATCCCAAGAAGAC
>JAUICO010000134.1 GCA_030427825.1 bacterium
CACCACGGGCTTTTATCGTCGAGAACGTGAAGGGGCTCCTCAGGCAGAGCTTCGCGACATACTTCGAGTATATTCTCCTTCGCCTTGAGATGCCGGAGCTCACCAGAAAAGAGACCGAATCTTGGGACGAACATCTCAAGAGATTGGAAGGAGCAAAGTCATCAACTTCGTATGATGGACTGCAGTATCGCGTGTTCTTCCGCCTGCTGAATTCGGCCGACTATGGAGTGCCGCAGACTCGCGAACGTGTGTTCATAGTAGGATTCCGAAGCGACGTTCGAAGCGAATGGCATTTTCCCGATGCTACACACTCGCGCAGCGCACTTGTCTTCGATCAGTGGGTATCTGGCGAATACTGGGCGCGACACGGATTGGATGCCCCACCAGTGAAGCCCCGGATGGCATCGGATCGCGCGCTTGCGGAGGCTCGTAATCTGACAATGTTGAATACAGCGCGATGGCGAACTGTTCGCGACGCGATATCTGACCTGCCAACACCTACCGAGTCAGGATCAGACGAGGTGGAAAACCACATCTATCGACCCGGTGCACGCGTCTACAAGGGGCACACCGGCAGCCCGCTCGACCTGCCGTCGAAGACACTCAAAGCAGGTGTGCATGGTGTCCCGGGCGGCGAGAACATGCTCGTTCGGCGGGACGGTTCAGTCCGATACTATTCTGCGCGCGAGGCGGCGAGGATCCAAACCTTTCCCGACGAGTGGCATTTCGCCGGCGCCTGGAGCGAAACGATGCGCCAGCTGGGAAACGCTGTGCCTGTCGATCTTGCCCACGCCGTCGCACGTAGCGTTGCGGACGCGCTTACGGGAGCCTCATGAGCGCCGAATTCGACCCCCTCGACTACCACAACCTCACCAACCACGTAGTCGAACGCCTGCTGCAACAAACGCCGTTTCCACTCAGTGGGGTCGACGAATTCGATGGTGCCGGTGTTTATGCCCTGTTCTACACCGGCGATTTGGCCTGCTACGCGAGCAGCCGAAGTACGGACTTCACGAGGCCGATATACGTAGGCAAGGCGGTTCCCTCTGGGGCTCGAAAGGGCGGGATAGAATCCGGCCTCGCCGGTAAGACGTTGTACAAGCGACTGGGTGAACACCGAAAGTCCATTGAAGCTGCAGAGAACCTCAACATCGATGACTTCATGTGCCGCTATCTGGTGGTCAAGCCACTATGGATAACAGCTGCGGAACAGTGGTTGATTGAGCGATTCCGACCGCTCTGGAACGTCGTCGTCGACGGTTTCGGGTTGCACGACCCGGGAAGTCGCCGCACTCCCAAGCGTAGCCCCTGGGACACACTTCATAGAGGGCGAGCGGCGGGGTGGTCGAGCAGGGTAATTGAAAACCTCACTGAAGCCGCAATCCTCAAGATGATTGCCAACCACACTAGCGAAGAAGACTGATTCGGAAGATCAGTCACGCTTGAGGTGTCATCCCAATCGTTGGTGTGTAGGCCGCCGGCAACCGTGGCGGACGTGAAGCCGAGAATACGACGACGCCCACTTTCCATCCATGAACGCGACCAGATGGTGAGGTCAAGAGACGAAGGGCGCACTACATTGGTCCGAAACTGCTGTGGGCATGCGAACCACCCTCTCTTCTCGCCATTGTGTCGCGCCAAGGACACCACGATCGAGCGGGTCAGGTGAAGTGCGCGCGCTGCCGTCACCCGACGGCCGTTCATGCGAATCCATAGAGAATCCGCAACGTCTGCGATTATGTCGCCACCCATGCTGAGAATGAACCGACAAAAGCGAGCCTGACGCTGTAGAAAATGCGTCGCCGTTAGCCGGCGGCACCTCTACCTCGTGCGACGCGCCCACTCCCAGACCAGAATTCCCGCTGCCACGGACACGTTCAGGCTCTCAATGCCCTCGATAGGCAGAGTGATGATCTGATCGCAGGCCTTCGCGACCCCCGGGCGCAGACCGGCGCCCTCTGCGCCAAGCACAAGCACACTGCGGTGACCGGGGTCGGCCTCGTCTATCGTAACACCGTCCGTCACGCCGGCACCGTACACCCAGTAGCCGTGCTCACGCGCGCTATCGAGAAAGCGCGCCAGATTGGTCGTCCGCGCGACCCGCAAACGCTCTGCCGCGCCGGCAGCGACTTTTCGCGCCGCCGGCGTGACCGGCGAGGTACGATGCTTCGGCAGCACCAGCGCGTCGGCACCGAAAGCACACGCCGAGCGCATGATGGCGCCGACGTTGTGTGGATCCTGTACGCCGTCGAGGGCAACAAGCAGCGAGCGCTCGCCCTCTGCAGCAAACACTGCGTCCGGCTCTGCGTACTGAAACTCGCTCACTCTGGCGGCAACGCCCTGGTGAGTGACATCGCCTACGGCGCGTCGAATCTGCTCGTCACTGACCAGGCGAAATCGCACCTTGTTTTCTTCTACGGCGCTGCGAATACGCTCTCGCGCCTGTCCCGGCCGCCGAGCGCGCAGCAACCACACCTCAAGCACATCGCCGGGGGAGGACTGCAGCGCCGATTCAACGGCGTGTATGCCAAAAACCCACGCCACAGCTCAGCCCCCTGTCGACGATGGTAGTGACTCGGCGATCGCGTCGAAGGCCGCGGCGGGATCGTCGGCGCCATGGATCGGGCGTCCAATCACAAGCAGCGAGCTGCCTGCTTTGAGCGCCGCCGCCGGGGTCGCAGCACGTTTTTGATCTCCCATCGCGCTGCCGGCGGGGCGGATGCCCGGCGTCACAAGAATCGCCTCGCTGTGCAGCGCGCGCAGAGCCGCAACTTCACGTGGCGAGCAAACAAGCCCCTGCGCTCCTGAAGCCAGCGCAAGCCCACCAAGCCGCAGCACCGACTCCTCAGCATCGCCCTGCATACCCATCGCCTTGAGATCGCTTTCATCGAGAGATGTGAGGACTGTCACAGCCAGCAGCTGCGTCACGGCGCCGGCCGCGTCCGCGGCTTCCCGCGCCGCGCCGACCATCGCAGCACCACCTGACGCGTGGATTGTCAGCAGCTCCGGCGCGTAGCGGTCCAGCGAACGAATCGCTGTGCCCACAGTATGGGGAATGTCGTGCAGCTTCAGGTCGAGAAAGAGCTTCGCTCCCGCATCACGCACCGCGCCAATCACGTCGTCTCCGCCCGCATAGAACTGACGCATTCCAACCTTAAACCAGGCGGCACGTCCATCGAGCGCGCGAATCACACGAAGATTCTCGTCCGTGCCGGGTCGGTCCAACGCAACAATAATCTCTGAGCCTGGCGCTCTACCGCTCGTGTCACCACTCATTCAGACGCTCCTGTCGACGGTCCCAACGCTCAGATGAGCTCCGCAATCTTCGCGAGCACATCAGCAACAGGAACCATTTCGCGGTCCTTCTCGCGACGCAGTTTCCACTCCACACAACCCTCGGCGAGGCTCTTTGTACTGATCGTCACGCGAATGGGCGCGCCAATCAGGTCGGAGTCCTTGAACTTCACGCCCGGTCGTCCGTCTCGGTCGTCGATCAACACATCAACGCCACGCTCCTGCAGCGCCGTGTAGATTCGCTCTGCTTCGTTCACCACCGCCTCGTCGTCCAACTGCAGCGGAACAATGTGTACCTGCCACGGCGCAAGAGCCATCGGCCACATGATGCCATAGTCGTCATGATGCTGCTCGATCGCAGCGGCCATGATGCGTGTAATACCGATGCCGTAACACCCCATCTCCATCGCGTGTTCTTCGCCGTCGACGCCGAGATAGGTGCACTTCATGGCCTCCGAGTACTTGGTCCCGAGGTAGAAGACGTGACCGACCTCGATGCCGCGAAAGAAGCCAAAGCTCCCTCCACAGCGACCGCAGGGGTCACCGTCTGCCGCCATGCGCAGATCGACGAACTCAAGGTCCGGCAGGTCCCGCGGTACCGACACGCCTGTGATGTGGTGGTCCTTCTTGTTTGCGCCGACGATCACGTTCGGCAAACCACTCAAGCTGTGATCCGCGACCACCCGGCAGGTGAGGCCCAGCGGCCCTATCGATCCGGGAGGCGCTCCCGTCGCTTCGATCATCTCGGCGGGAGTTGCCGCGCGAATCTCCTCCGCGCCGACGATCTTCTTCACCTTCACTTCGTTGACGTTCAAGTCACCGCGGATGATGGCCGCTACGGGCACGTCGTCTGCAATAAACAACACCGTCTTGACGATCTGTGTGGGCGGCACAGAGAAGAAGGCGCTGACCTTCTCGATGGTGCGCGTCAGAGGGGTGTCGACCAGCGTCTGCTCCGTCTCGTTCGCCGCGTCGCCGGTCGGGGCATCGTGTCGATGATGAACCCCGGCCTTCTCGACGTTCGCCGTGTAGCCGCAATCCGGGCAGCTCACGATCGCGTCCTCACCCGTGTCGGCGAGCACCTGAAACTCATGGCTCAGTGAACCACCGATCGCGCCGCTGTCAGCCTCAACCGGTCGGAAGTCCAAACCACAGCGCTCAAAGATTCGCTCATACGCAGCAAACATCTGCTTGTACGACTCTTCAGCGGCAGCGCGATCCACGTCGAAGCTGTACGCGTCCTTCATGATGAACTCGCGCCCGCGCATCAGCCCGGCGCGAGGGCGGATCTCATCGCGAAACTTGGTTTGAATCTGGTACAGATTCATCGGCAGCGCACGGTAGCTGCGGACATCACGCCGGACCATGTCGACCACCACCTCTTCGTGGGTCGGCCCCAGGCAGAAGTCGCCGTTCTTGCGGTCCTGAAAGCGCAACAGCTCCGGACCGTAGAAATCCCAGCGGCCGCTCTGTTGCCACAACTCAGCGGGCTGCACCGCCGGCATCAGCACTTCCTGCGCGCCGGCGCGGTTCATCTCTTCGCGCACGATCGCTTCAATGCGCTGCACCACCTTCCAGCCCACAGGCAGCAGGTTGTAGATGCCCGCCGCGACCTGCCGGATCATTCCGGCGCGCAGCATGTACTTATGGCTCACAACTTCGATGTCGTTGGAGACCTTCTTCAGGGTTGGCGCAAACAGGCGTGACTGACGCATCGGTGTCCCTCATTCGCAGGAGTCGCGCGGGTATAGCGCGTTGCGCCACGGATGCCAGCGGTGCGAGACGAATCTGATGCCGCACTCGGGTGCGAGGCGAGGAGGCGACGAGGCGAGGCTCTGCCTCGCGCCCCGCAAAAGGGCTTTCGCCCCTTTGAACCCCGCGGAAAGCTCCGCTTTCCGATTGGGTTCGTCTGAGGTCTTCGGACTGAAGAATTTCGGGAGCTGGGGTGAGGGCGCCGAGTTGGCTCAGAAGCCCATGCCGCCCATTCCACCCATGCCGGGCATGCCGCCCATGCCGCCCATTCCACCCATACCGGGCATGCCGCCCATGCCACCCATGCCGCCCATGCCGCCAGGGGGGCCTGCAGGCATGTCGGGTTTCGGCTCCGGAATGTCGACGATCGATGCTTCCGTCGTGAGCAGGGTGCTCGCCGCCGAACCGGCGTTGATCAGGGCGACGCGGGTCACCTTGGCCGGGTCGATGACGCCGGCCTCTATCAGGTCGCCGTACGATTCTTCTTCAGCGTTGTAGCCGTAGCCACCGCTGCCTTCGCGCACCGCGTCGAGAATCACGGAACCATCGACGCCCGCGTTGTCTGCGATGCCGCGCAACGGAGCCTCAAGCGCCCTGCGTACAATGTCGACGCCGTAACCGGCCTCACCTGAGACTGAGAGGCCGTCGAGCGCGGACGCAGCGCGAATCAGAGCCGTGCCACCGCCGGGTACGATTCCCTCTTCGATCGCAGCGCGCGTCGAAGCGAGCGCATCGTCGAAGCGGTCCTTCTTCTCTTTCATCTCGACTTCGGTCACTGCGCCGACCTTGATCACGGCGACCCCGCCGGCCAGACGCGCGACGCGCTCTTCGAGCTTTTCGCGATCGTAGTCAGAGCTGGTCTCTTCCATCTGGGCGCGCAGCTGATTGACTCGGCTGTCGATCGCTCCTTTCGCGCCGCCGCCGCTGATGATGGTCGTCGTATCCCGGTTGATTTGAATCGTCTTCGCCGTGCCGAGCTGATCGAGCTGCACGTCTTCGAGCTTCATGCCGAGCGCCTCGGTGATCAGCGTGCCGCCGGTGAGAATGGCGATGTCTTCAAGCATGTCCTTGCGACGGTCGCCGAAGCCGGGCGCCTTAACGGCCGCGACGTTCATCACACCACGCACCTTGTTGATCGCCAGCGCGGCCAGTGCCTCGCCTTCGACGTCCTCTGCGATGATGAGGAGCTCACGCTTGGCCTTCACCACCTGCTCAAGCAGGGGAAGGGCCTCAGCGAGGCTCGAGATCTTCTTCTCGAAGACCAGAATGACCGGATCGTTCAGTTCTACCGTTTGTGACTTCGCGTCAGTGACGAAGCTTGAACTCAGGTACCCACGGTCGAACTGCATCCCTTCGACCACCTCAACCTCAGTCTCGGTGCCTCGGGCCTCTTCGATGGTGATGACACCATCACGGCTCACGCGATCAAAAGCATCGGCGATCACACGGCCCATCTCAGAATCGCCGTTGGCCGAAATCGTCGCAACCTGTGCGATCTCTTCGGACGAGCTGATCGGGCGCGCCATAGCCTTGATCTCGGTGACGAGGGCGGCGACTGCAGCGTCGATTCCGCGCTTCAGTTCGATGGTATTGTGGCCGGCAGCTGCGAACTTCACGCCCTCGACGATAATCGCGCGTGCCAGGACGGTCGCGGTGGTCGTGCCGTCGCCTGCCTGATCGTTCGTCAGGGTTGCAGCTTCTTTGATTGCCTGCACGCCCATGTTCTCGAAGGGATCCGCGACCTCAATCTCACGCGCGACGGAGACGCCGTCCTTCGTGATGTTCGGCGCGCCCCAGCTCTTCTCGAGGGCGACAAAACGCCCGCGCGGCCCGAGGGTCGTTGCGACCGCATCTGCCAGGGTGTTCACACCTGCGAGCACCTTTGCTCGCGCTGCTTCATCAAAAAGGATCTTCTTGGCCATGGCGAACTCGCTCCCGAATCTCGTCGTTAGAATCGCGCTATATCTTCCCTCTGGGCCGCGTATCTACGCACGGTCTGAGAGGTGTCAAACCCACGTCGTCTATAGGAGGATCCCGACAGGTCGCTGCGGTGTTGAATCCAACGAGAACGCCGCCCGGATCAGGCCGCGCGCACCGACGTCAATCCAACCCTGCCGCCAATCCCAACCTTGACACCGGGCACCTCAAACTCTACCAGACGCCCCTCCCCAAATCGGAGTGATCCCCGTGGCACGCGTTACCGTCGAAGATTGTCTTGTCGAAGTCCCGAACCGCTTCGCGCTTGTGCATCTCGCTGTGAAGCGTGCGCGACAGCTCAAGAAGGACGCCGAGCCCCTCGTTGAACGCGAGAACAAGGCATGCGTCACGTCGCTGCGCGAAGTCGCCGATCGACGCATCCGGTTCGACGTTCCCGTTGAGAGTATCCTCGACGGTCGGCTGCACGAGAACGCGAACGGCCGACGCTGAGGCGGCCTCGCCGTCGATTTTTCGCGCCAACGCCCCACGCAGGGTATGCCTTCAGGAAGATAGCACCGACCATTCGTGTTGGTGTGCATCATCCTCTTGAGGCAGCGTCCCGTGAACAGAACGCAGTACACCGCGCACGCGACCGCACTGAGCGCGATCACACTTCTGGCGATCCTCATCGGCGGCGGTGCTCTCGTGCCGACGAAGGCACATGCTCAGGACCGCGCCACCTACCTCTGGCTCGCAGAGAGCAGCACCGAGGTCGGCGCCACCGACGTCGAGTCCGCACTGAGCGATGTCGTCCGCGGAGCCGCTGACACCCGCCATATCGTCGGCAACGCGGGCCTCGAAGCGCACCTGTCACGACACGGTCTTGATGTGCCGCGCTGTATCGCCGGACTCGAACCCTGCGCAGGCGCCGTCGATGCGCTGCTCGAAGAGCTGGGCGTGAACTTCATCGTGCGCGTCACACCGCAGGGCAGCGGCACCACGCTCGAGGTCCGGGTCAGCGATGCCCGCTTCAACGAGACGAGCGCCATCCGAATCAACGCTTCATCGATGCGCGACGCCCTCTTCCGCGCCGTCGGCGAGCTCACGAACGCGACCGGCACGATCGTCGTGAACTCGATCCCCGCCGCGACACTGACGCTCAACGGCGATCCCGTAGGAACGACGCCCTACCGCGGGACCATGCGCATCGGCGCATATTCCCTGCGCGTCCACGCCGACGGCTACTTTGATCGCGTTGAAGAGATTGAGGTCCGCCCGGGTCAAAACACAGCAGTCACCTACAACCTCGAAAGACGTACAGCGCGCTTTACCGTGCGCAGTGGAACTCCGGGTGCGTGGGTCCTTCTCGGCGAAGACCCCAGCGCACGGGCAATCAACGAAGAGATTGAAGTCGAACCCGGCGAATACACCGTACGGGTCGGAGCCGTCGGATACGACGAAGCCGTCGAGACGATTGTTCTGGCGCCCGGCGACGACCGGGAGTTCAGCGTAAACCTGCTGCTCTCTGAGGCCGAGCTCCGCAGGCGCGCCCGGCAACGCATCCTGGATCGCCCGATCCTGGTGCAGACGGGCCTCTCTTTCGGCCGTTTCAACAGTAGCTGGAACGGCGCCGATCTCGTCGACGGAGACAACAGCATCAGCTGCGCAATCCGTCCAACAACAGGGGCCTGCGAACGCGCCGGTGTCTCATCCCTCGGACTCAACATCGATGCCATCTACACGTGGCGCTTTCTTGAGGTCGCCCCACTCGGGTTTTCAGCTCGTGTGCTGCTCTCGAACCAGCGCGGTGTCGCGTATCGTCCTGAAGTGGGGGCAGACACCCTCGTACATCGATCGGGGAATCGCTTCGCCCTGCGCCTCCTGCACGTGGGCGGCCGCCACCTCATCAACGACGTCTTCGAACCCTACGGACGGCTCGGCATCACTCTCGCCTGGGACCGCCTGCGCGCAGATATCCTGAGCGGAACGAACCAGGGCAACTACGCGTTCAAGCGCCGGTCGACGCTGCTGGATATTCGGGCCGGCAGCCGCTTCCACATCAACTCCCTGCTCTATGCATACGGAGAGCTGGACCTCAGCTTCGACCTCAATAACGGCGGTACACGACCGGAGTTCGGCGTGCAGGCCGGCGTCGGTCTCAATCTGCCGGACATCTTCGGCCTCAACCGGCGCCTCGACCGCGCAGGTCGCGGCGCCTCAGACTCGGTCCCGGGAGACCTGTGATGCAACGCACGTGTATCTCGACAATTGTCGTACTTTTCCTGGGTCTCTGCGCCGCCGTCAGTGCAAACGCGCAGGTCGGGCCTGATGTCGAAGACCCCTGGTCCTCGGCACGAGAACACTACGCCGCAGGCGAGTTTCAGGAGTCGATCCCGTATATCGTAGAGGCGATTCAACGGGATCCCCTCGCGGGCCGGTACTACATCAGCCTCGCGCGCGCTCACTTCCAGGCGGGCAGCTTCGACCTCGCTGTCTACTACTACCAGCGCTACATTGATGAATTCGCCGACACGGTGGACCCGGACGACGACATGTATGGCGCGGAACGTGCCGCAGCAGAGCGCGACTCCGCGAACGCCCTTCGTCCCAACCCTGAAGAAGCCGTGATGTCGCCGCAGGCCCACGCCGACGTCCGGCGCAGCCTGCTTGAGCGCCTTGTTGTGGAACCTGCGCTGACGGATTCCGGTGGCGGAATCGTCGCCACCTTCCGCTCCCTGCTTCGGCTGGGATACGCCGAGCCGGATCTGGCCACGCTGCGGCAGAACGTGCAGGAGGCTCTCCTCGCTGAGGCCAACCGCCAGGTCGCGGCCAACCGGCCTCGGCTGCCCCAACTCAGTTTGGAGGGGTGGGAGACCCAGCGGGAACGCTACCGGCTCTCACATCGCCTGATTCCCGATCCGCCGGAGGCACCGCGGAGCACGCCTTCTGCCCTTCTCTCGCGGGAGCTGCTCTGCGAGGCCCAGATCCAATACCTCAATCAGAACTTCGACAGCGCGGCCGACGTGTTCGGACGTGCAATCGAAGCCGACGCGCGCTTGATGCCGGCCTACATCGGCTACATCAATTCGATAGCCGCGATGGACGCCGATCCGCAGCAGCTGGACGCGGCCATACGCCGCTTCTCTGCGACCGTCGATCCCCGCGACCCGGAGAGCGCCGCGGTGCTGGACGTCTATCGGGCGATCCACGCGACCCGCGACGGC
>JAUICO010000135.1 GCA_030427825.1 bacterium
GGACACGCTCCCATGCGCTGTTGATAACTGCCGGTACGCGGTCGACGATCCACTCCACCCCCGGCAACACCTGCGTGCCGACGGTCGAGTTCTTGAAGGTATAGAGGGGCCGTCCGGCAACGCCGCAGAGGCCGACGAGGCTTTCGATTCGGTCGGCACCGGACGCGGCGTCCATCACGGCGGCTTCGAGAATCACCTGAACACCCATCGAGTGCCCCGCCAACGACGCGCGTTCGATCCCGAGCGCATCAAGCACCAGGAAGAGGTCCTCTGCCAGCCCCGGGATGTTCATGTCTTCGTACTTTTTAGGGACAGGGCTGTTGCCGTGTCCCCGATAGTGCCAACGCACCACGGTGTGGTCGCGCGCGAACTCCTCGATGATGTACTTCCAGATGAACCCGTCGCAGCCGAGCCCGTCGCAGAGCACCAGCGCGGGGCCTTCGCCGACCGTGGCGACCCAGAGTTCGGAGCCAACCGCTGATTGCACGGTCAACTCGCGATCGAATTCGCTGGTCATTCGGCGCCCCGAAGGTCGTCGAGAGTGAAGAGGGCGCGGAGGGGAACGTCGGCCGCCGCCAGCAGGTCACTGCCTCCCTCGAGGCGGTCTACGACACAGGCCGCGCCGACGACATGGTAGCCGCCTGCACGCATGGCTTCGACCGCTCGCAGGGTGGAGCCGCCTGTGGTTACGGTATCGTCGAGGACGAGTACCGCCGCACCCGGTTCAAGGTCGCCGGCGACCTCAATCTGCCGCCCGGCGCCGTGATCTTTAGCTTCCTTGCGCACGATGAACCCTGTCAGGTCCGTGTTGTCCGCATACGCCGCGATCGACATCGCGGTCGTCAGCGGATCCGCCCCAAGCGTCATGCCGCCCGCTGCGTCGATGGGCCAGTCGCGTACAAGCGACAGGAGCATGCGCCCGATGAGGGTCGCCCCTTTGGCGGTCAGCGAGGTGCGGCGCACGTCGACGTAGTAATTGGAGGTCCTGCCGCTCGCGAGAACGAACTCACCTTCGCGGTACGAGTGTCTGCGAAGTAGGGCGAGTAGCGCGTTCCGATCAGATACTTCGTTCACCGTTCTCTCATCGCTTGGAGACGCGCGTAGCCTATTGGCGCCGGAGAAGCGGTGTCAATGCGTGTCGGCCCGCGCCCCAAGGTGCGCGCCGCCGGGGATCCCACGCCGCACAAGTTCCTCGGCGAACCAGCCGTTTGTCAGGACACTGAGTCGCGCGCTGAGCTCGTCAATATCGATGGCGTATTGCGCGCGGTCCGATGAGTTCCCCTCTGCGGCCAACCATTGAAGCTGGAGCTCCCGCCGCTCAAAGTACAGATCTACAGCCTCGTTTGCGATTCTTCGCCGAGCATCATCCAGTCGTTCGCTCTGCCTGAGGATGTCCAGCTCCGCGTCGGCCGCCCGTGGCTGCGAGAGATCCCACTCCACCACTACCCGGCCTTCGACGGTCCACGAGCGATCGTCCAGCTCGCGAAACTCGCTCGCCGCGTCCCCCGGCACCAGCCGGCCGTCGAAGTCCTGGTCCTCGGTGAGTCGCTCTTCGCCGGTGACGTCAGCCCGCGATCGGGCCTCGAAGCGTAGCTGTGTCGGCCTCCGTCGACTTCGACGTGCTCGCTGGAGCCAACGGTCGACATCCAACTCGGTGAGAGCGCAGCTCCGAAGCGCAACCTCCCAGACTTCCTCTACGTCCGGTTCGAGATGGAGCGCGTCGTCGGCAGACGCCCCCGGCACAGCGACGAACAGCGTCGCAAGGTACACGACCGCTGCGGAAACGAGAACGAAGGGAAGTGAGGACCGCATGACAACTCCTGTGTGATGAACACGTGGAGTTATCGCCGGCGCGGCCCCGCCGTTGCCCCGAGGCGTGTTGCCCCGACTACCTGCCTCGCACTCCGACGGGGCGCGTGCGGCCCTCGCGCCTCGCGTGGCCGCCCACGGCGCGCCTGGAGTGTGTCTATTTCCTGTCTCGCAGGGCGGCGACAAGCTTCGCATGCAGGTCGCCGAAATTCGACCCTGAGAGCCCGACGATCACATCTCCAGGTCGGGCCAGATCGGCGACCTGACAGACGATGTCGTCAACTTCCGAAATGAGATCCACCTCTTTGCCCAGGTCGCGAATGGCATCGACGACCCGCGGGATCGAGATTCGCTGCTCCTCTGGGAGGTTGTCCTGCTTCCACGGCCGGCTCAGCACGACACGGTCTGCGGCGGCGAACGCCGGTGGGTAATCATCCTGGAAGACAGCGCGCCGCGACGTGTTGCTCTTGGCTTCGAATATCGCCCAGATGCGTGCCTCGGGGTAGTGTTCGCGGACGGCTCCCAGTGTCTCCCGCACCGCGGTCGGATGGTGCGCGAAATCGTCGATGACCACCACGCCGTCGATCTCAGCCATCACGTTCTGGCGTCGTTTTACGCCGCGAAAAGTTGCGATGTGCTCGATGGACTCAGCGACGGGAACACCGACGCTCAGCGCGAGTGCGCACGCCCCGAGGAAGTTGCGAGCGTTGTAGGCGCCGATCATGGGTATTGTCGCTCGCCCGCAGGCTTCTCCGTTGAGAAAGACATCCATGAGGACCCCTGTGCTGTCGAGGGCGACGATTTCGCCGCGCAGCGCGTTGTCGGCGCCGAGTCCGAAGCTGCGAACCTTCGCCGCCACGCCTGTCGAGCACGCCTTCGCGCGAGGGTCATCGCCGTTGACCCACAGGGAGCCGCGGGCGGGTATCTGGCCCGCGAAGCGGCGAAACACGTGCTCTATCGAAGCCATGTCCGGGTAGATGTCAGCGTGGTCGTATTCGATGTTGTTGATCGTCGCGTGCGTCGCCGGATAGTGCCAGAACTTCGGCACCTTATCGAAGTACGCTGTGTCGTATTCGTCGCCTTCGATAACAAAGAGATCGCCGTCGCCAAGGCGATAGTTGGAGTCGAAGTTGGCGGTGACGCCACCGACAAGAAATGACGGGTCGCGGCCGGCAGCATAGAGGAGCCAGGCGAGCATCGATGTGGTTGTGGTCTTGCCGTGCGTGCCCGTCACCGCGAGAACTGTACGCTCGGCGAAGAAGAAAACACGCAGCGCTTCGGGCAGGCTGATCGCAGGAATGCCCAGCGCCTGCGCCGCGACTGCTTCCGGATTGTCGCGACGTGCGACGTTGCCCACGATGACCAGGTCGAGGTCGGCGCAGATATTCGACTCCTGATACCCCGGAAGTATGTCGAGGCCCCGGTCCGCCAGCCAGTCGCTCATCGGCGGATAGGCAGCGACGTCGGATCCGCTGACCGCGAAGCCGCGCTCTTTGAGCATCGCTGCGATCGTGCCCATGGCGGTACCGCAGATGCCGATTACGTGTACGCGGCGGATACGGTCCCGCGGGGGCAGCGGGGGAAGTGAACGACGGGCTTCTGCAGTCATCGGGTCTCCGAAGTATGGGAGGACGACCGCCGGCGCCGCTCAGTTGAGAGCGGAATCTCCGTCGCCGTCGTCGTCGTCGTCGTCATCGTCAGCGTTCTTTCGCGCGTCTTCGCCGCGCTTCACTTCAAGCGCAGAGAGGTAGGCGCCGCTAATGTTGCCCGTCACGTAGTCCCCGTCAAAAACGGAGGTGTCGAATCTTGGAACCTGAGGATTGCCTTCGGAGCATGACGCGATGAGGTCTTCGAGGTCCTGAAAGATGAGCTTGTCGGCGCCGATGGACTCGGCGATCTCCTCGACAGTGCGGTTGTATGCGATCAGCTCGGTACGCTCCGGCATGTCGATGCCGTACACGTTCTGGTGACGAATCGGTGGTGCAGCGGACGCGAAGTACACCTTTCGTGCACCGGCATCGCGAGCCATCGCAACGATCTGCCGGCTCGTTGTTCCCCGTACGATGGAGTCGTCGACCAGCAGTACGTTCTTGCCCTTAAACTCCAGCGAGATGGCGTTCAGCTTTCGCCGTACGGACTTCTCGCGCTCTTCCTGGCCGGGCATGATGAAGGTGCGGCCCACGTAGCGGTTCTTTACCAGGCCTTCGCGATATTTCAGGTGAAGGGTAAGGGCCAGGCGCAGCGCCGCTGTACGGCTGGAGTCCGGGACCGGAATGACCACGTCAATGTCGTGGTCCGGCCACTCCCGTTTGATCTTCGCGGCGAGGCGATTGCCCATCCGAATGCGCGATTTGTAGACCGAGATTTCGTCGATCTTCGAATCGGGCCGCGCGAGGTACACGTATTCGAAGATGCATGGCGAATGCAGGGGCTGGCCGGTGCGGCAGTCGGCCGCGAAAAACTCCCCCTCTTTGGTCACGAAGATCGCTTCGCCGGGGGCGACATCACGCACAGGCTCAAAGCCGGCAATGTCGAGGGCGACGCTCTCTGACGCAAACATCCACTCGGTCCCGCCATCGCATTCGCGCTTGCCGAAGATCAGCGGCCGAATTCCGTGGGGGTCCCGAAACGCCAGCACGCCGTGGCCTGCAATCAGCGCTACGACGGCGTATGCGCCCTCAAGGCGCCTGTGCGTGGCGGCAACGGCGTTCAGCGCACTCTGCACCGTGAAGCGCGTGTCGCCGGCGTGACTCAGCTCGTTGGCGAACACATGGAGCAGCACCTCGGAGTCCGACGTTGTGTTTACGTGGCGAAGGTCCTGTTCGAAGACCTCCTGCGTGAGCTGCTCGGCGTTGGTAAGCGTTCCGTTGTGGACCAGCGAGATGCCGTAGGGCGCGCTGGTGTAGAAGGGCTGCGATTCGCTGGCCGACGAGGTGCCGGCGGTGGGATAGCGCACGTGGCCGATGCCGAAGTTCCCTTTCAGGCGCTTCATGTGACGCTTGTAGAAAATATTGCGAACCAGGCCTTTCGCCTTGCGAGAATGCGTGCGCTGACCGCTGCATGTGGTGATCCCCGCCGCGTCCTGGCCGCGGTGCTGCAGCACCGTCAACGCCTCGTACAGGTCCACATTTACGCTTGATCTACCGACGATTCCGACGATCCCGCACATACATTTTCCTCGTATAGCGCCTTCACCACGGCGCCTGCTTTTTGCCTTGAGGATAAGGGTTAGTGTCATCGCAGGGTGATGCCAATCGCAAAGGCGGTCGCGTCGTGATCCGGTGGCTGGTACGCTCTGCTATGCCATCATGAGTGCGCCCGGCCGTCCGACACCGTCCGGCCCCAGCAGCTCACACTGCCTGCGCATGCCGACCATTCGAGAGGGTTTCGTCCATGGCTGCGAAAACCAGCGTTGTCCTGCCGCGCCGCTGCCGATTCAGCGACGTCTCAAGCCTCGTCAGCCGCCTGGGTTTCGAGGGCGCGCACGTAACGCCTCAGGTGTTTCCAGGGCGTCCCGAGCCCGCACAGGTTCGCTGGGTAGACGCTGAGCAGGTAGAGCACGTCCGCTTCAATTACAGGGTCAATCCGGACCGCCGGGTGTTGCGCTGCTTCGGCGACGAAGCGGCATCGATCGCCGAAATCGTCCGGCGCCGGCTGGGCGAAGACTCGCGGGAGGCTCTGTTCGCGTTGTTGCTCGGCGAAGACTCCGGCGACGCCGCCTACGCGGTCGCGGCCCTGGCGGACATCGACGCGCCCGGGTTGATCGACGCGGTGTCTCAGCGCTGCGCGCGCCGGAGCGGAGACCCGGACGCGGATGAGTTTGTGGTCAGGGCGTGTGTTCTGGCGGTTGAACGAAGCAGCCATCGCGCGGTTGAGCAGTTCCTCGTCGATGTCACATATGATCGTGACATGCCTGCGGCCGCCCGTGCAGAAGCGCAGGCCGCGCTCGAGAACTGGCGCAGCCGCAACCCGCTGACCCCCTAGGGCGCAGTCAGCGCGCTGCCGGTCGACTGCTCATCAACGTACGCGACTCTCAGCCGTAGATGCGCGCGAGCAACTTCGCGATCGTCTGCAGCTGCATGTTCGAGGTGCCTTCGTAGATCTTCCCGATCTTGGCGTCTCGGTAGAATTTCTCCACCGGGTACTCCTTCGTGAAACCCACGCCGCCGCACAGCTCGATGCACATCGATGCGGTTCGTTCTGCGACCTCAGAGGCGAAGAGCTTGGCCATCGCGGCCTCTTTGATGAAGGGCAGGCCTGCGTCCTTCAAGCGCGCTGCGTTGTAGACCATCAGGCGCGCGGCTTCGATGTCCATCGCGAGGCGCGCGTACTGGAATTGCACCCCCTGGAAGCTGGCGATGGTCTGTCCGAACTGCTTCCGCTCGAGGATGTACCGCATCGCATAGTCGAACGCGCCCTGCGCCAGTCCCAGCATCTGTGCGCCGATGCCGATTCGGCCCTCGTTGAGGGTCTCTATCGAGATCTTGTAGCCCTTGCCGATCTCCCCGAGCACATTCGCTTCGGGAACCACGCAGTCCTCGAAGATGAGCTCAGTCGTGCTGGACGCCCGGATGCCGAGCTTGTCTTCCTTCTTGCCGACGGTGAAGCCCTCGAACCCGCGCTCGACGATGAAGGCGGTGATACCGCGGTACCCTTTGGAAAAGTCCGTGTTGGCGAAGACGATGAAGAGGCTGCTCTCGCCACCGTTCGTGATCCACATCTTTGAGCCGTTGATGACCCAGTTGTCGCCCTTTTTCTCGGCGCGAGTGCGTAGTGCAAAGGCATCTGAACCTGAGGCGGGCTCACTCAGTGCGTAGGATCCCACCCACTCTGTGGCCATCTTCGGCAGGTACCGCTGCTTCTGCTCTTCGTTGGCCCAGCGGACCAGGGCGTTGTTGACGAGGGTGTTCTGCACATCGACGAGCACCGAGATGCTCGGGTCGACCTCAGCGATGGCTTCAATGGCCTGAATGGCGTTGAAGATGCTGCTGCCTGCGCCGCCGTACTCTTCGGGAATCTCGATTCCCATGAGTCCCATCTCATGCAGCGCCGGGATGAGGTCTGCGTCGACCTGTGCTGCTTCATCCATCGCAGAGACGCGGGGTCCGATGCGGTCGCGCACAAAGCTGCGGATCGCGTCGCGGAACATGGTCTCTTCTTCGGTCAGTACAGTCAGCGCAGGCCTGCTCATTTCGGCTCCGTGAGGTCGAGGGAATCTGCGGGTCAGTGGTGGCCCGACAAATGCGCGCCCCTGCTACCCTGGTTAGCTGTGAGGAAAAAGCCCATCTGACGATGCGGTTGCCGCTTTGTCTGTGCCCGGACTATGATCGCCTGCCGAATCCCGCCGGGATTCGGCAGGCGACAGCGAGGCATGGGAGAGAATGAGCGACTCGATATTTCCGGGAAAGGGCAGGACAGCGTTGCTGGTAGTGGATATCCAGGAGCGCCTGCTGCCTCCAATCGCACCCTCAGCCGTGTCGACGCTGTTGCGCGGGACCAACATGTTGATCGCGTGTGCCCGTGAGTTTGAATGGCCGGTCTTCTACTCAGAGCAGTACCCGAAGGGGCTGGGGACCACAGAGCCGACCGTGCTGGAGGGCCTCCGCGAGGTCGGTGCGGTGCGAGTCGAGAAGACGGAATTCTCTTGCTGCCGAAACCCGCTCTTTCAGGAGGCGGTGCTTCCGAAGCTCCCGTCCCATGTCGTCGTCTGCGGCATCGAGGCACACGTCTGCGTCCTGCAGACCGTCGCTGATCTGCAGGCGCGCGGGCACCAGGCCTTCGTGCCGATGGATGCCGTCGCCAGCCGCTCAGAGCTGACGACGGCTAACGGACTGGCCCTGATGCGCGACGTCGGCGTCGTCGTGACGAATACCGAGTCCGTGATGTTCCACGCGGCGCAGCGCTCCGGCACCGACCCGTTCAAACGCCTCCAGGCGCTGATCAAGTAGCTGACAATGGGTTGAAGGGCTCCGAGGGCATTTCGCCGGAGCCGCTCGATCCAACGCTGTTACTCAACGACGACCGGCAGCTCGATGCTGTGAGCGGCCACGCCGAGTGTCAGCGTTGTCCGGCCGGCGCTCACGCCTTCAAGAATGAGGACGCGGCTCTGCGCCAGCATCGCACGATCACTCGCGCTGATGTCGTCCTCAGTGAGGTCCGCAAGGGGTGTCGCTGCGCTTGCGATGGCCTGATCGCCGATTTCATGGACGAAGCCGTCGGGACCCACACCGACAACGGTACGACCGTCGCCGTCAAATGCGATGAGCACCACTGTGAGCATCTCACCCGGTGCCAGGGATATCCCTTCGACCAGGTCGCCGGTTGACGGCAGGTATGCGGCCACTGACGCCACGGACGCGGGGTCGATCAGGGCAACTTCGTACTCCGGCGCGTCGCCGATGCTCACGGTCGCGCTTCCGACGCGATCGGGAGCCGTCACGCGGGCCATCTCCGCCCGCACGTTTACCACCGCCAGGTCAACCCCGTCGGATTGCCATTCCGCCAGTCCGTAGCCGAGCAATCGCGTGCCGGCCGAATCGTAGTAGCGGCCCTGAAGATCGAGCAGCGAACCGGGCAGCATCGACACGCCAGGTGCGAGCATCTCCTCTGTCGCGTCCGGGTGCGGAACCGCGAAGTCCGCGTCGAAATTCCAGATTGTGTAGTCGGCATGGACGAGCTCGCGGCGCGCCACCGCAGCGACGGAAAGGGGCACAGCGACGTACCCGCCGTGACTTGTAGAGACCGACAGCTCCGAGGTTCCCGGTGAGAGCGCGCGCAAGGTCAGCGGGTTGGAAGCAGACTCAACCCGCAGCACGGACGGGTCCGACAGTTCCGCAGCCTCGACGCTCACTTCGCGGTATATACTGCTGCTGAGTTCGAGGTCGATCAGCGCTGCCTCTGCGATCGGCGAAGCCAGGCTCTCGGCACCGGCGCCGCAGCCGGCGCCGGCGTCGCGGATTACGATCTCATCGGACTCATCGCCGTCCAGGCAACCGCCCCAGGTGACCGCGCCAAACGCGATCCAGACGACAATCGACGGCGCGAGTGAACGAAAGTTGAGGCTACGTTTCGGGATTCGTACGTTCATACCGCACCCGAGAATAGCGGTTTCAGGCGGCAGATTCGACGGCCACCAGCACAAAGCGTTTACGAGCTCCCTCGGCGCGCTTCAGAAGGTCGTCGCGGCTCATCTCGCTGTACGGCGCGTGTCGGGCGTCCAGCACCCAAACCCAACGGTAGTCGCCGGGAAGCTCGACCTGACCGCCCTCAAAGGGGACCTTCGCGGCGACGCGGCCCTGAATATCGACGAGCTGTAGGTTGGTGGCTGACATGGGCGGCTCCCGGTATCGGTGTTGTGCCAGGGTATTGGAGTGCGTGGCTACAATCAACCCGGGCAGGGCGCGGAATCACAAAAAGTCAGGGTTCGTCAGCCAGCATTCCGATCAACTCCGCACGGCGGGCGTCAAGGACAGTGCCGGTGAATCCGGCCTGGCCTGCCCGGTCGGTCAGCACAACCGCCCAGGTCCCGCCCGTCAGTCGAACGCCGGCCATGCGGAATTGCTGACAGTCGAGCTGCGCGCGCTCCAGGTTCTGATCGCCCAGGCGCCTGTGCAGCCTGTTGAGGCGAACGACGACGTCAACTCCCAGTCGAATCGCCGCCTGCGGCCGCTTCAAGCCCGACGTCGCATAATGCACGTAGATTTCTGCGGTCGTGCCGTCGGCGATGACCGCTGCGGTCGCGCCCGGAATCGCGTGGCACAGGTCGCGGAGATGTCCCCGGCGTCTCATCGCGCCTCCGCGAGGACATCGTCGATATCTCTAAGCCGCTCCCGCAGCACGGTCCGAACCACCGAGGCCTCCTGTCGACCGTTCTGTACCGCCAGGATCGCAACGTCGCGTTCCGGCAGGCTGAAGGACGTAATCTGCATCCCTGAGCCAATCGACTGAAGCTCCCGAAAGTCGCTCGTTTCGCCACCGAAGCGCATGGCGTTGCCGAGAAGTGAGCGCAAATGCTTCACAGTCAACGCGGCATCGCCGTCAGCTTCAGGCGGGTAATGGGCGACAAGATCTCCGGTCGGCTCGTGCCAGGCGGCGACAAACCTGGACCCCTTCAGCTGCATCCACACTCGCTGAACAATGTCC
>JAUICO010000136.1 GCA_030427825.1 bacterium
AGATGATCGCCAGCACCGGCCCCGGACACAGCTCGTCGAGGTCAGCCCGGAGGTCTGCCGCTGCGCCGCGACTCTCGAGGGTGTCGACGATGATGACGCCGCCTTCCGCTTCGATGATCACGACGTTTGCGAGCCCATAGCCAATCGCCGAGTGGATGCCGGGGGCAACGGTCTCGATGCGTCTGGCGAAGTGCTCCGTGTGTGCTTGCAGGCCGACAGTAGCAGCGCTCTCGTCGCTGCGCTGCGAGCCATCACCGCCGCGTGCGGCCCGGGTAACTCTGGAGGCGCGCTCCGGAATTGACCGGGCGAGGTCTCGGGCTCGACGCATCCACAGGCGGGCGCTTCTCGTAATCATTGTGGCACTCCGGAGACTCCGCTTTCTATACCCCCACCCCGCGAGGCCCTCAACAGGCGGAGAACCTCGCATTGATCGATACATCCTGTTGCCGGTCACTCGATTCATGTAGGTTTGCCGGACGCGCGGTCACACGCCGCGCGGCACCAGACATTGAAGCAACACCCGGGGAGAGTGATGAGACGTACCCTTATTGTACTGTTGGCGCTGCTGGCAGCGTTGGCGCTGAGCGCCTGTGACGATGACGAGTCCGGCGGCAACGATACCGGCGGAACCGACACGGTCGATGACACCGAAGACACCGGTGACACCGTTGAGGACGTCGCCGACGCGGACGTTGAAGAGGAGACCGGCCTCACAATCGCCGAGCAGGGGCCCATCGAAGAGTTGAACATCGAAGGCCTCAGTGCGGGCGTCGACATCCACCTCGACGGCGACGGCATCCCACACCTTGAATGCGCGACGGACGAAGATTGCGCCGCGGTGCTTGGCTACATGCATGCTCGCGACCGCTTTATTCAGATGGACATCCGTCGTCGCCTCGTACTCGGCACCTTGAGCGAGATTGTCGACGCAGGGGATACCGTCATCAATATTGACGCGGACTCGCGAGCTCTCTTCGCAAACCGCCAGGGACAGGGCATCGGTGAGGTGCTCGTCGATACGGCAAGCGCCAGGACTATGGGGCTGCTTGAAGCATACTCTGCGGGTGTGAACGCCTGGATGGACGATGCAACGAACCGCCGCAACGGCGCCTCCCTGCAGCAGGAGTACGCCTTCGGCCTGATCAAGGTGGACGCCCTTGAGCCCTGGACGCCGGTGCATTCCATGGCCACCGTGGCCGCACTGGTCGAGAGCCTGACGAACGCAGCGTCGAGCGACATCTCCCTCGGCGAGGTGCTGACCTCGGGCGGCGACCTCGAGGTCATCCAGGACCTCTATGCGCCACGCCCCTTCTCACACAGCATTCATATCACGGACTACGGTCAGGACGACGACCAGCTCCGGCTCGCAGCGGTGGCAGCGCAGCGCAGGTCGCCGAGCATCGAAGCGCTCGGCGTTGATCGCCTTCCCGCGATATCGGGCCTGTTGGAGGACGCGCAGCGTCGCCTTGCAGCGATACACTCGATTGAAGGCGACATTCCCGACCGCGGTTCCAACAACTGGGTCCTCGGTCCTGACCTGAGCGCCAGCGGCGACACTCTGCTCGCGAACGACCCGCACCTTGGGCTCGCCAATCCCTCGGTCTGGTACATCGCGCACATGGACGCGAAGACGAACGGTACGGGTGACTTCCACGCAGCCGGCCTCACATTCGCCGGGCTGCCGTGGGTCATTATCGGCCAGAATGAAGACATCGCGTGGGGCGCGACCAACACGAGCTTCGACTTCTCAGATGTGTACATCGAGACGCTGAGCGATGACGGAAACGGCGTCGTGTTCAACGACGCGGACGTTCCGTTTACCGAAGTTGAGCATGTGTTCACGTCGCCTGACGGAACGACGACGACGCGCACAGCACTGATCGTGCCGCACCACGGCCCTGTGTTGTCGATCGACCGTGATGCGGGCGTCGCGCTGACCCTGCGTTGGACAGGAAGCGACATGTCAACAGACGTGAACTTCCTCACGGAGCTGATGTCAGCGACATCGGTCGAAGAGGGCCGTACTGCCGCGCTCAACGTGACTACGATTGGTCAGAACTGGGTCATGATCGACCGCGCCGGCAACTTCGGTTGGTTCCCATACAACACCGTCCCGAAGCGGCCCTGGGCGAGCCTCGAGAATCCGCCCTACGCGCCGCTCGACGGACGCGGTGACTTTGAGTGGGACGGCTACATTGCGTACGAGGACCTTCCGCAGACCTTCAATCGCCCCGAGGGCTATCTGGCGACCGCAAACGGCGACATGACCGGCGCGCACCTCGATGGTGATCCCTCGAATGATGGCTACGACTGGCTGCAGTCCTACACCGCGATCGGGTTCCGTCATCAGCGCATCGCTGAGTTGATCGAAGCGCAGAACAACCACACACCGGCTACCATGCAGGACATTATCGGCGACACCTACTCGATCATCGGCGCGCTGATGACGCCGGAGATGCTCGCAGAATTCGGTACGGTCACGGACGCCAACCAAAGCGCCCTGGTCGACGCCCTGACCGCCTGGCAATACACGTGTCCAACCGGGTTGAGCGGTGAGGACCCGGAGTCGGCAGTGGACGCGGCGAACGCAGCAGAAGCGCGCGGATGCGCCGCGTTTCACGCCGTCTACGGCGCGCTCCGTTCTGTTGTCTTCCGCGATGAAATCGCCGCCAACGGCTGGAATCGAGGTGTCAGCGACGCGCCCCTGCTGCGTATGGTGTTGCGCCCGGAAGAGCTCAACAATCCGACGCAGTACTGGGACGACGTGAGCACAGACGGCGCAGTAGAGACCTTCGGCGACAACCTCGCGATTGCCCTGGCGGACGCAGCCGTCATGTTTGAAAGTGCGATCGGTACCGACCCGCAGGGTTGGCTTTGGGGCCGCGTGCACAATCTGACCCTGCGAGCGGATCTCTTTTCAAGCCTGGGCATCGATTTCTACGACCACGGACCGATCGCGACCCCGGGGGGCCTCTACACGGTCAATGTGGCGAACCCGAGGAGCGGTCAGAACCTCACACACACATCCGGTGCGTCCATGCGCCTGCTTTGTGAAGGTCTCAGCGCGGGTGTCAGCTGCTCGATTCAGCTGCCCGGTGGCCAGCCGCACTTCAGAGAAGATGACAACTACGTAGGCATGCTCGCACGCTGGCTGAAGAACGAGCCGACGCCGCTGGTGATGGATATCGCAACCGTCGCCGCGGATGCCGCAACAACCAGCGTCAGCGCGGTTCCGGCGGAATAGATCTCAGAGATCTCGCACGAAGCCAGACCCAACGAGGGCCTGCGTCGTTCACCACCCAATGAGTTTTGTCGCCGGTCGTACGGCGGCACGCGAAGGGGTGTTGGATGTCATGCAGGCTGAAGCGGTGTGTCCGCTATCTTTGTATTCTCGGCTACGGTGCTCTGTTGGCGACGGCGATGGGGTGCAACCCGAAGCCGGACTCCGGTGTGCGCATCGGGCCGGCGGGAATTCGCGACTTTTACACGGTCCGGACAACGCCGGATGGACGCATCACAGACCGGGATATCGCGCCGACCCCGCGGCCGCGGGAAGCGATCACAACGGACGACTACTTTGCGCTGAAGATCGAACACATTTTCGTCGGGGGCGCCTTTGAACGAAACCCCGGCAATCTGGCGATCATCGCTGAGGTCGGCGGTATCGTTCCCGACAACCTGCAATGTGAGACCTTCTCCACCGAGGAGCTGGGTCTTCAGCTTTCGGACCAGCAGGAATCCAACGAGATCGCTTCGCAGCAATGCCGCTTCAAGTCCGTGGTCCAGATCAATCCGGTGTTTCGCGACTCACACGCCACCTTCGATTCGGCATTCATCAGCCCTCCGTTTCGGACGCAGAATGAGCCGGTTCGATTGCAGTTTATCATGGCGCAGCTGAATGACGTCGAAGTCGCGCGAAAGATTATCAACTGGCTGCAGGAGAAGACGGACCAGGCCCGTGAGATGGGCATCATCAAGATGAACGAGTGGCAGAGCCGGATTCTCAATCTCGGCTTCAACGCCGCCAACGCGATCCTGGATTACGCGTCGCGTCCTACCTACGTGTTTGAAATGACCACGGACTTTGTGCCGGTCGAGACGGTTGAGGGCGAGCAGCCGCAGAGCCTGTTGTCCGGGGGCGACTTTGTCGTCGTCGGCATGGATGGAAACGCCGGCGCGCCTGCAGGTGCCCTGGCCGCAGCACGGGACCTGATGTTCTCGAGCGGACGCCTGTATTGGCGCGGGTCCAGGGAGGAGTACCGGGAGACGCCGTACGTGGTGTTCAAGGTGATTCGCTACAGCCGATTTCCGGACCAGCTTCCGGTTCACCTCGCGACGATTCATCGCGAAGCGCGCCGCGGCGCAGATGTCAGTGAGCTCGCAGCCGAGGCCCGTGACGCGCTGTTTGAGCTGCAGGACGCGCGCATCGTGAACGAGAGCGAAGGCAATATGCTGATCGACGTCGTGGACTGGTACGCGGAGGCCCGTCGCGTCGCCGCTCTGATCGAGGCCCCGCCGGAACGTGCCGCCGACTCTCCATGGGCAGACCTGGGACGATCGCTGGCGGCTCGTGTGTCGGTGATCGAAGAGCTGAGTGACGCGGTTACGCTGGTCGACCGACTCGGTCACCGAATCTACGGGAACTACAGCCAGTTTCCGGGCTTCAGGCAGGACGAGTGCACAGTGATTCGGGATGTGGTGCAGGGGCTCGCGGACGCCTACGCGGATCGATATGAGCGCCTGGAACCCGCCCTTGAGGAGCTGGTACTGCGGCGTGCCGCGTTGGAAAGAATGGACGCTCGCGGGCCGGCTGAAGAGCGGGAGCTTGCAGCGCTGCGTCGGGTAGAGCCCGAAGTGTATGCGATGTTTGATCTGATGCCTGAGCGGCTCCGCGAGCAGCGCTGTCCGTCCATGCGAGCGCTTCAGACCCGATGAGACGTGTGGGCAACATTGACTCGACGAAGGCGGGTCTTCGTGCCCTTGTGGCGATGTCGTGGTGTGCTGTCATGCTGGCATGCGCGGCGATACCTGCGCCGGCTTCGCCGGTGGAGGCCTCGGAGCCTCCGGTCCATTCTGAGCCGGTGGGTGAGTTCCCGCCGCTGCGGAGTTCGGAAGGCGATGTGTTCTTCCTGTCCGACTATGTACAGGTTCAAGGTGCGCCGGCGCCAATTCACAGCACCGATGTTGTGTTTGTTTTCGGGGCGCCCTGGTGCGAGGCCTGCAAGGAGGCGACACACTTTATCGCGCACGCCGGCATCCTGCCGGTGTATGTGAACCTCAGTGACGTCGCAGGCGACGGCGGCGCGCCCGGTTCCGGGGTGGATATTGCGGGCTTGCGTAGCGAGCTGCCGACCGATGCGCTGCTCCTCTTACGTGGGGACACGCACCTTGCCCGGCAATGGTCAGGTGTTTCATCGGTCGACGTGTTGCCTGTCTGCGTGTTCATTGCACGGGATGGCCGCGTGGCCGGTGCCCTTGAAGGCTTCAACGAGGCCGCGTTCGATGCGGCGCTCACCGAATTGACCGGAGGACAATGATGTCGTTGTTGCTGAAGGCTCTGTGCGGAGGGTCGCTTGCCGCTCTCGCGCTTGCGGCAACACTGTTTGCTCCGGTGGTGGCCGCCGCCGGCGCCGCGCAGGAGTCTGCACCCCAGCGTGTGTTTGTTGTGTTGTCGGCTGGTACCGATGACGATCTTCAAATGCTGGATGTAGGACGCCGCTTCTTCGAAGAGACGTTGACCGGCGACGGCGGCGTTCGTGTGGCGGGTACCCGTGACAGCGAAGGCGTGGTTATGGACTGTCTCGAGCAGATCGGCCTTGATCCGGCGACCGCTCGGGAATGTCGCCTGCGCGCTGCCCGACGGGCGATGGTGCGTTGGGTACTTGAGCTGGATCTGGGCGCTGAGTCTGCCATCGGGCGCACGGTTACATTGGATGTGTGGGACCCGGTTGAGAACCACAAGGACTTTACGGCGACGGAGATCATGGAGGCGGATCTCTCGCTGGAAGAGGTGCGCGATACGCTGCAGCGCCTCGCGCGGCGATTTCGAGAGTCGCCGGTGGCGATGCGCAGCCTCGGTCAGCCGCCGGATTCCGGTGGTGGCGGTGGCGGTGGTGAGGGGGGCGGCAGTGTGGGCGATGGCCCCGAAACACTCATTTCACAACCTCCCACCGCGGGCTGCGAGGTCATCGGTGGTTCCTGCGTCGAGATTCACGGCCCACTCGCGCGAGATGCTGTTCGCTTGAGCGGCCGTGCCGTGGGCCATACGCCGACACCGGGTGCCTGCGGCGGCTATGTCGGTGACGACCCCGGACACACATTGGTGCTGCACTCGGATGCACGCGGCGCCAGGCTGCGGGTCATCGCCGATGCTGCGACCGTGCTTGTGATCGAAGGTCCCGGCGGAAGCTTCTGCGCTGAGGGCGGGCGCAATACGCCGGTTGTGCTTGCCCGTGACCTGGGCGCCGGCGTCTGGCGAATCCGGGTCGGAACCGCTAGTCTGAACTCCTCGCACGCCTACCGGCTCGACATCGGCGCCTACTGAGGGGCCACCCGGCTCGGCGGCGCGGAGGGGAACGATGCCACCGGCCAGCAAGCCCAATAAGCGACGACCGGTTCGAGTGTCATTCGCGCTTGCGGGCGCCGGCTCTCTGGGCACCTTTGTCGCCGGCGCGCTACAGGAAATCGGACTCGCGATTCGGCAGCACAACGCGGCGTTTGCGGAGGCCGCTCCGGACAGTGATTCGCGTTACATGCACGCGCACTGGGGGCGCCTGGTGATCGATGCGATCGGCGGCTCCAGCGCCGGAGCCATCTGTGGCTGCCAGGTGGTGAAGTCGATATTCGAGCCGGCGTATCTGGGTGAGGGTCAGGCCGTCGATGCGCCGGGTACGATGAGCGGCGACTGGATTGAAGGAGCCGATTTCGAAGCTCTCTCCGTCGAAGGAAACACGCCACTGCGTCAGGGAAGGGTGGAGTCTCCCGGGTGGACGCTGTTGAGCGGCGCGAAGCTCTTCGCGCTGACCGAGTCACTGCTTCGTTCAGATGGATACGACCCGGCAGACGTGCATGACCCGGCCTCGCCTCTGGACCCCTACGGCGCCATCGCGATCGGTATCACCCTCACCGACCTGCTGGGCTATCACGAGTACGCTGACTTTGAAGATGACACCGTCCTCGGCCATCCGGAGTTCGGCGCGGTGCCCGTGTCAGACGCACACTATGTAGGCTACCACGGGCGGCGGGTTCGGGACCTTGGGGTGCGTACACACGCAGAGATACGTAAGCTCTTTGTTTGTTCTGACCCGGCAGCTGCCGCGACGGTGGATCGCTTTCTTGAAGCGACGAAACGACGGGGTCGCGCGCGCGCGATTGAGTGGTCTGAGGCCACCGAACGCCTGGCCTCCCTCGCGACAGCGTCCGCGTCGCTGCCCCTGGCGCTGGGGCCAGTGGCTCTGACAGACCAGGCTGTCGCCGTGGAGGGTACGTACCGACGCCTGTACATGGACGGCGGCGTCCTCAACAACAAGCCGATTGCCCCTACCCTGCGATTGAGTCGCTGGCAGGATGAAGTTCGCCTGGCGTCCATCCTGCCGGAGGACGACACCGGATGTCCTCCCGAAGCCATCGAAGGCGCACTTGATTACGAACGCGTGTGCTTTTTTGTGGATGCGTTCCCGGACCGGACCCGTGGCGAGTGGCGCTCTCCGCATCCCGAAGACGCTATGCGCGGCGAAGGCGGTCAGTACTTCACCGAAGAGGCGCGACAGGCTCGCAGCGAGCGAATTGACGCGGCCCTGGATACGCCGGTGCACGGCCTGGGCGCCTTCTTCAGCGCCACGCTTACGAGCCTTCGTGCGCAGGACATTCGGGGTATCGCCGAGACCAACTACCGTGTGGCGAGGCGGGCAGAGTACATCGAGACGTTGATTCGCGACGGGCGTTTTGAGGACCGGGAATTCTCGCTCACGACGATCGCGCGGGCCAACGCATACGGCGCTGTACGCGCCACCGATGCCGGCCGCGAATTGGATTGCGCGGACGCGTTGGCCGTCGCGCGACATGTGTGGGAGTCCGATCAGTTTTCCGGGCTCTCCGGCCGCAAGAAGGTCACAATGGTCCCGGTGTTTGCTCCGGAAAACCTTATCGCGGTGTTGGCGGGCGAGGCCCTGTATGCTGTCGGTGGTCTGCTCTCAAAGGATGCCAGGCGACACGATGCGACCGTGGGAACATACATTGCGTCCAGTGTGGTCCAGGCGATCAAAGACCCGGACAACCCGTCGCCCAACCTCCTCAAGGAGGCGCCTGAAGCGGTGCTGCCGAATGACACCGAGGTCCTGGTTAAGCGCTTGAAAGTGGCTGCAGCGGCCGCCATCGACGGTCGCTCGCCTCGCTCGTCAACACTCAAAGCCCTCGCGAAGGCGCCGCTGCGCATCAACCCGCTGGCGCGCCTGATCAAGGATCGTCTGGACGCCATCGTTCGCGGTGAGCCCGATGACGAAGATGGATGATCCCGTCGGCGATGTTTGGACTACTCCGCGAGCTCGCTGCGAACCTCATCGTCACGGATCGGGCCCATCAGCCAGAGCCCGAGCGCAAACATTGAGGCAAGGAAGAGCACGGACCAGGCCTTCGAACCGGTCGCCCAACTGATTACACCGAAGAGGGTGGGTCCGATGACCGCGCTGAATCTGCCGGCGACCGCGTACAGGCCGAACATGCTCGCGCTCCGCGATTCCGGGACTACCGAGGCGAGGAATGAGCGGCTGCAGGACTGTGTCGCGCCGAGGCTGAGCCCCAGAAGCAGACCGAGAACACCAAAGAGACTCTTTCGCTTCGGCGAGGGCGGGGGCACCGCGCTGACCGAAGCCCGGTGTTCTGCGAGAGCGACGCGCGCCGCACCGGCGGCGAGGCTGCGTTCTGCGTCGCTATCATCCGTTGTCGCCGCTTCGCTCTCTGCCAATGCGGCCAGCTCTTCATCAATGCGCACGATTTCCGCCTGCTGGGCGGTCTGTGAGTCCGCCTGCCAGATCGGCAGGTCGAGCGCGGCGACGAAGGCGGCGGCGGTGACTGCCAGCCAGATGACGAGGGTCAGTCGTATCGCGCGTGCGTTGCCGATACGATCTGCGACGAAGCCGGCGGTGGCGGCTCCGATGGCGCCGGTGACCTGGACTGCGATGACGAGCAGGATGACTTCCTTCTGCGTGAAGCCCAGCTCATCGGCGGCGAAGGCGCCGGAGAACGCGATGATGGTGATGATCGCGTCGTTGTAGATGAAGTACCCGATGAAGAAGCGGCGCAATTGTGCCTTGCCGGCGATCTCTCTCAGGGTGTTCCGCAGCTGCCTGAACACCGGCTCGTTCGCCTCTGTGCTTCCTGCGGGCTCGGGGACAAAGAGCAGGGTGGGCAGGCTGAAGATCAGGTACCAGGCGGCTACACAGAGGCAGACGAGGTCAACGCGTCCATCGAGAGCGAAGCCCATGGTGCCGACGAGACAGAAGAGCCCGCCAAAGTAACCCAGGGCCCAGCCGTAGCCGGATACGCGGCCCATCTGATCGGGACGCGCCACCGCGGGAAGCAGGGACGCGTAGAATACTGAGCTGCCCTCAAATGCAGCGTTGGCGACGATGAACGCGATCATCGCAAAGAGTACCATGCCGGCACCCGCCTGGCTGAGAATAGCGGTCGCGACGGCGGCGATGAGGGTGGCGGCCGCGAGCATCCGGCGGCGCCAGCGGCGGCTGTCTGCCAGCGCGCCCAGCCAGGGCGCA
>JAUICO010000222.1 GCA_030427825.1 bacterium
ACAGAAGCGCAGCGAAGTCTCCCAGTCGATGTACCCACCGAAGACGACCGCACCCGGCAGACGGTCGCGCCACACGGGGTGCGCTGCCAGCCGCAGCGTCGGCAGCGAGCCGAACGATATCGAGAAGACTGCAGGTGCGAAGCCCTGGCGGATGGCGGGGTGACGACAGCAGGCGGCGTATGCGCGCTCAAAGTCGGTGATCATGCGCGGGTCGAAAATCTGTCTCTGCAGGTCCGGAATGGTCGGGCAGAATACCAGGTTGCCTGCTCGCGCAAACACGCTCGCCAGGCGCACGAAGCGGGGGTCGGCGGGCCCATTGAAATGAAAACCCGGCGTAATAACCCAGGCGCCGGTGGGCTCTGCGTCCGTCGGACGATACACGAGTACGTCAAGGTCGCGATCGTCACCCTCACCTTCGATGACAAACTCGCTGCATGAGACGCCGGAGGGCACCGCGTCGTCATCAGCCCAGGGACCCAACCAGCGAAGCAGCTCGAAACAGGCTCTCGGTGTGGTCGATAGGCTCATGATGCCTCCGTGTCCGGTGTGGCGCCAAGTGCGGCGCCCACTACGCGCTGGGCGTCGGCGAGAATGTGGTCGAGGTGTGCCTCGGACTCAAACGATTCCGCGTAGATCTTGTAGATGTCCTCCGTGCCCGACGGGCGTGCAGCAAACCAACCGCGATCGGTTGTCACTTTGAGTCCACCGATCGCGGCGTCGTTGCCGGGAGCGCGCGTAAGGATGGTGCGCACCGGGTCTCCGGCCACCGAGTCCGCCGTTACATCCTCGGGGGACAGCCGCTTGAGCCTCGCTTTCTGCTCTGTGTTCGCGGGGGCTTCGATGCGTCGATAGACCGGCGAACCGTGGCGCGCCTCAAGTTCCGCGTAACGCTGTGATGGTGACTTGCCGGTGCGAGCCTGCATCTCTGCGGCGAGCAGACACAGAATGATCCCGTCCTTGTCTGTGCTCCAGGGCGTACCGTCGAAGCGAAGAAAGGAGGCACCCGCGCTCTCTTCGCCGCCAAACACAATGCTGCCGTCACTCAGTCCGTTGACGAACCACTTGAAGCCTACAGGAACCTCCACGAGGCGACGGCCATGTGCAGCTACGACACGATCAATCATTGATGAACTGACCAGGGTCTTGCCGACACCCGCGTCCACGTCCCAGTCCGGGCGATGCTGCAGCAGGTAGTCAACGCAAACAGCAAGGTAGTGATTGGGGTTCATCAGGCCGTCAGGGGTAACAATCCCGTGGCGATCTGCGTCCGGATCGTTACCGAACGCCAGGTCGAAGCGATCTCGCAGTTCGATGAGGCCTGCCATTGCATATCTCGACGAGCAGTCCATACGGACCACCCCATCTCGATCCACACACATGAATGAGAACTGCGGGTCGATCTCGCGGGAGACCAGGGTGATGTCGAGCCTGTGCATCGCCTCGATGCGTTCCCAATACGCGAGGGAGGTCCCGCCCAGGGGGTGGGCGCCGATTTTCACGCCGGCTTTGCGAATCAGGTCGATGTCGATGACCGTGGGAAGGTCGGCGACGTAGGCCTCGACGAAGTCTGTGTGCCGTACGCCGGCGGTGTCTGCCGTCCGACGCACGCCACGATTACCATCGGCGAGCAGCTCGTTCGCGCGCGCTTCGATGGCGCCCGTTACCGCGACATCTGCCGGACCGCCATGGGGCGGGTTGTACTTGAAGCCACCGTCCGCGGGCGGGTTGTGGCTCGGGGTGATGACGATGCCGTCGGCGTTTGCCGAGCCCTTTCGATTGGCGGTGAGAATGGCGTGCGAAATCGCGGGCGTCGGTGTAGGTGTTCCGTCGCCCTGGATGACGGCGTCGACGCCGTTTGCGACCAGCACCTCGAGGGTTGTCGCGTGTGCCTGCTCGCTAAGCGCGTGTGTATC
>JAUICO010000137.1 GCA_030427825.1 bacterium
CGCCGTCTGCGTCGAGAGCCAGAGCCAGGCTTACATCGTCGTTGATGATGTAGAGTGCGCCCGCCTGCCGGCACGCGTCGAGCACCGCGCGAGCGCAGGCAAGCCGCACCTCGCTGGGACGCGGAGCCTTCGCACGAAATTGTACGCACGAGACTCCGGCAGAGAGCAGGCGCTGCACTTCGCTGCGGAGCTCAGCGGGATCCATCATCGTGTCCGGCGTAATCGCATAGACACGAAGTTGACGACGAAGGCGTTCGGCGTCCCAGGCCATCAGCCCAGGCTTGTTTGTTTGCCGGCCTCGCGCATTGCGGCCGCAGCTTTCTTCGCCTGCGCATCCGCCCGATACGACGAGCGGACCAGAGGTCCGGATTCGATATGCACGAACCCAAACTTCATCCCCTCCTCTCGCAGCATGTCAAACTCGCTCGGTGGCACCCACCTTGTCACAGGGAGATGATTTGGACTCGGGCGCATGTACTGACCGAGGTTGACGATCTGCACGCCGGCGTCCGCGAGATCGCGCAGTGTTTCCAGGACTTCACTGTTTGTTTCACCGAGCCCGAGCATGAGACCGGACTTGGTGATCGCGCCGCGTTCGGCGGCGTGCCGGAGCACCGAGAGTGTTCGCTCGTAGGTTGCCTGTGGCCGCACAACACGATGTTGTGAGGCGACCGTCTCTATGTTGTGTGCAAACACATCCGGGCCCGCGTCAACGACCGTCGATACGTCGTCCAGATTTCCCTTGAAGTCGGGCGTCAGCACCTCAATCTGCAGGCCCGGACACAAGCTGCGTATCTGCCGAATCGTCTCGGCCCAGATCCCCGCGCCGCCATCTGACAGGTCGTCACGGTCGACGCTGGTAATTACGGTGTAGCGCAGGTTCAGCGTCGCCAGAGACTCGGCGACACGGCGTGGCTCGTCGAGGTCGACGCTGCCCGGGCGACCGGTCTCGACGTCGCAGAAGCCGCAGGAGCGAGTGCAGACGTTGCCGAGGATCATGAAGGTGAGAGCACGGTTCGACCAGCACTCACCGATGTTCGGACAACCCGCACTCTCGCACACGGTGTTCAGGCCGGCTTTCTGCACCAGCTCGCGCACGTTGAAGAAGTTGTCATTGAGCGAGAGTCGCACCTTCAGCCAGTCAGGACGCGCACCCGCGGGGCTCTCCGCACGCGTCGGACGCGCCATGCCCGACTTTCGCGCTCTTGTGTCCTGCTGTGGGTTGCTGCTCATCAGCGCCTGCTGCCGAGTGTGGGAGGCCAACTTGCGATCAGAGGTCGCTGTGTCAACTGCTCAATGCTCGTGGGATGGCGGGCGCGGTGCTGCCAATGTGCTGCAGGCGCCCCCTCATTCGGCCGATTCGCTGCCCCTCGCTCGCGAAGGCCAATGGGTGGTTCCCGTCGCGCTGAGGTCCTCGGCAACCAGCAGCCCTTCAACCCCAGGCCAGTCTTCGAGGAGCTTGAGCCCGTCCTGCGCGCCGAGAATAAATGCTGCGGTCGCCAGGGCGTCGGCGACGGTCGGGTCTTCAGCGATCACGGAAACGCTGATGAGGCCGCGCGCCGGGTAACCCGTTCGGGCGTCAATAATGTGGTGGTAGCGAACACCCTCGTGCTCGAAGTAGCGTTCGTAGTCCCCGCTGGTGACGAGCACCGTGTCCCGGAGGGTCACTTCGTCGATCGAGACTCCCGGACGCCTCGGATCTGCGATGGCGACCCGCCATGGGCCTGCAGCGCTCTGCCCCGCGGCGTACACGTCGCCGCCGGCGTCGATTACGAAGCTGTCGTATCCGGCGTCGCGCAGAGCATCTGCCGCCGCCTGGATAGCGGTCCCTTTGGCGATGCCGCCGAGGCCGCATTCGGCGCCTTCCTGCACCAGTCGCACGGTGCCGGCGGCGGCATCGATTTCGATTCCGCGGTAGTCGAGCAGCGGCAACGTGGCCCGGATCGCGTGGTCAGGCGGCGGAGTCGGCCCGTCGAAGTCCCAGACATGGCGAAGGGGTGCCCAGGTGACATCGAAAGCGCCGGCGCTTGCTTCGGAGACGGCGATGCCGGTGCGGAGAACCTCGATCAGTCGCGGGTCCACACTTTGAGCCTCGCCGCCGGCTGACCCGTTGACGCGCGAGATGTCGCTGTCGGCCTCCCACTCGCTCATGATCGCCACAATGTCGTCGATCGCCGCGAAGGCGCCGTCAAATGCGGAATCCGGCGGGGGCGTGGCGCTAACAACGGTAACACGCACGAGGGTCCCCATCTGAAACCGCGTCTGCGTAAACTCACGTTCGGGCGGGTGATCTGACGGTGGCTCAGCGATCCGCGTCCCGCCACACGCGGTGACCAGGACAAGGCAAAGGGCCGACAGCAGCGGGCTCCAACAGAGCGTCGGGCTGATGGGGCGACGATTCATCTGGTCGCGGGGCGGGGCTTCCACATGGCCCACAGCGTCGCCACGATCATCGCCGCCATCGATATCAGCAGCGCGAGGCCGCTGGCGATAAGCAGCGAGACGAAAGAGCGGGACACGTCGCGAACCAGCCAGGGAGCGATAATGTGCGCTACCGTGGCAAGGGACGCGACTGATATCAGGCCGAAGGAGAGCCGCCGGGGGTGACCGACAAGGAGGTAGAGGTGCGCGACAACCAGGAGCACCAGGGGCATCATCCAGAGATGGCCGTGCGTGGTCTCCAGCAGCCTCTTGCGATTCATGCGAGGTTGGATCGGAGTGGCGGAGGCGGAGGCGTCGCTGAGGCCGCCCAGGCCGGCGAGATCAAGCGCGGGGCCGCTACGGCGTTCCGCCTGGTGGGCTTCCGATTCAGCGAGCGAATCTTCGGCCTGTCCGGCAAAGTAGTCTGCGGGTCCGACGCCGGTTCCGGGTCCGGCAGCGTAGAGCATGGTTGAGACGATGAGAGCCGCGCACACCGTCAGCAGGTAGCCGGTGTAGAGAAGTCGTGTCTCGAGGGGCAGAGCGCGCAGGCGTCCGCCGCGTCGCTCAAAGTCGCGCATCGGCGGTTGTCGCCCCTACGAGGCCCGGTCCGCGGGACGCCGCGAGCACCCTGGTAACGACGGTAGCCCGCCGCGCACCGAGTGCGATGGAGCGGCTGGAGATTGTCGCGCCACTGACGGCCACAATATCCCGATCAATCTCCATTCGGTCCTGCCAGTCGCGTCCAACGAATTGTCGACGGAATCGCTCACTGCGAATCTCTTCGCCCCAGGCCTCGCGGTAGGCGACGACTTCAACGCGGTCGATCTGCGCGTCGTTACGCATTCGCACTGCGAAGGTGATGGGCTCGTGCTGTCCCTGCTCTTCGTCGATGATCGCGTATCCGCTGAGCTGCTCGTTCTGCCAGGCCATGAACACGGTCCATTCGCTGCGATCCGGGCGATAGCCGAGCCCGGCCTCGACAGCGCTGAGTTCCGTCGCAGTGAGATGAAGCTGCTCGTAGCTTACGCGGTCGGCGTCGGGAAAGAAGTCGACGAGCAGGGCTTCAAGTTCCCAATAGGTGCCGGGCGCGGCGTTTGTCGCGGTGCCTCCGGCAGTGAAGATGACGAACACGATCGCGATCACGCGGAGAGCCCTGCGTATCAGCGAGCTCTGCGGCGCTCTCTCGGTGCTTCTGTATGCTTGCTTCTCATCCACGGGCAGGCGGTTAATGCAAATGAAAGTCGATTTCAATCAATTCGCAGGCGGAGGATCGCATTTTGAAGATCCCAGCCGCAGTCGCGCTGTGAACCGGTGGATCATTGGGCGTCGGCAGGGCCTGCGCGCGCATCGAGCGCGGAATTCTGCACGGGAGAAAATCAGGCCGGATCGCAATTCTTATTGATAATGGTTTTCAATATCAATATGCGATCCCCACTCACCCGGTCACGGAGAACGACCATGGACATCTGTCACACCGCGAATGCCGAGTCTGAATGTCGCCACCAATACCCTCGCTGGGGCGTCACGAAGGCCACTTCCATCCTACTGTCTGCCCTGGTTGCAGCCGGCGCAGCGTTCGGCACCGCCTCGGCGCAGGTGATCGACATGCCGGCCGACGCCGTGGGAAGCAGCGACGCGCCCTCGGAGACCGTCGAAGAGAGCACCGGCCTGTGGGGCATGGAAGAAGAGCGCCGAGCCATCGAGCGCCGCACGGTGATCGGCGGGTATGGAGAGGTGCATTACAACACCGTCATCCCGGAAGGCGGAGACGCAGAGAGCACCATCGACGTGCACCGACTGGTCGTGTTTCTTTCTCAGCGCTTCACCGACCGGCTCTCGTTCTATGGTGAGCTGGAAGTCGAGCACACCTTTGTCTCCAGCGGTGGCCCGGGGGAAGTCGCTGTCGAGCAGGCTTTCATCGATTACAACGTGGCCGGTGACGCTCTTGGCATTCGAGCCGGCGTGGTGCTGGTCCCCATGGGCTTTATCAACACCTGGCACGAGCCGCCCACCTTCAACGGAGTAGAGCGCCCAATGGTGGACAACCGGATCATCCCCACCACCTGGCGCGAAGGCGGCATCGGCATTTTCGGCGAGCCGGTCGAAGGGCTGAGCTACGAGCTTTACGCCATCAGCGGTCTCGATCCTCTCGGCTTCTCCGCCGGCAGCGGCCTTCGCGGTGGCCGCCAGCATGTCGCGAAGGCGGTGACCACGGGTGTCGCCGTAACCGGACGCCTGGAATACGAGCCGACCCTCGGCGTGTCCGTCGGGCTGGCCGGCTACTTTGGAAACAGCGGACCCAACGCCGGTGACACCTACCGTGATGAAGGGGACAGCACCCCGGACATTCAACCCTTCAAGCTGCGGGTGCCCGTCGCCGGCGTCGCCCTCGACGCAAGACTTCGCCGCTCAGGGATCGAAGCGCGAGGACTGCTGGCCTACTTCTCGATCGGGAACACCGACGACTTGCGTGACACCCTGAATGCGGCCGGCGAGAGCATCGGCCCGGACATCGGATCCTCGCTCTTCGGCGCCTACCTTGAGCTTGGCTATGACGTCTTTCACACCACGGAAATCGACCACGAGCTTGTTCCCTTCGTACGCTACGAATTCTACGATACCGCCTTCACATCGAGCGACGCTTACGAAGGCGGAGAGCGCGGCTCGTCGGACTATGTGTTTGGTCTCTCCTGGCGGCCGATTCGTCAGGTCGTGTTCAAGTCCAATGTCACGCTACGGCGACCGAACGAAGGCGCCAACGAGACACTTATCGACCTTGGTGTAGGCTGGATGTTCTGAGCGACGCGCCGCTCAGGGCGCCGGCGGGGCACGCAGAATCCAATGAGCCGGGAGCAGGCTTCGCGGCTCCCGCGCCAGGTCAACCGCCGGGTTGACGATACGCGCCGCCGGCCGCCCATTCATCGACACCCAGGCGTCGGCGTAGACCGCAGTGTCAGCACCCCCGACGCGATCCCGGATGTGGTGCGCGTATTCGAGGATCATGTCCGGCTGGGTCACGAGCATGCGGTATTGCAGCCCGCAGAGCTCGCGGGAGGGAAACACCCGCGATTCCTGTCCATCGCTTAGCACGCGGTACTCGAGGGTGCCGGTCTTCTCGATAAGCATCACACGCCAGGCGTAGCGAAAACCCTCCTCCGTCCAATTCACAGGTCCCGGATACAGGAGGCAACGCATGGGCATCGCGAGTTGAACGATGATCCACAGCGCTGCAAGGGCACCATGAAGCGGCCGCAGAGACGGGCGCGGAGCCTGATCGACTTCAGATTCGACGGGGTGGCGCCACCGACACCAGTCCGGCGCGAAGAATATTGTGGTGGCGGCGATCATGGCGACCGGAAACACACCGATCGGAAAAAGCAGGCCAACGCTCACATGAAAGACCACAACAAGGGCCCACGCTGCGCGTCGCGTCTTCGGCAGCAGGAGGAAAACCCATATGGAGAGGTCGAAGACCAGGCCTCCGTAGCTCAGCGCGAAGCCCGCCGCCGAGGTCTGCAGGAGGCCCCCGATTACAGGCATCTCTGCGTGTGCGCTCAACCAGGTCCTGAGAGGCTCGGCGCGTACAAGCCAGTCGCTGTTCAGCTTCGCGATTCCCGCGAACAGGTACACGACGCTGAGCTGAAACCGGATCATCCAATACGCCCCGATTGGAACGCGTTGAATGCCGGGCCGGCGCGGCCAAACACACAGCGCGCGATCGCCGGGCAGGGCGACCAGCAACAAACACAGCAAACTCAAGAGATAGTAGTGATTGAGGAATGCGGCCTTTTCGCTCAGCTCGATCCACGTAAACAGCAGGAACGTCGCGGCGGCTGAGTACCTCGCGTAGAAGCCCACCGCCATCGCCAACGCCGCGATCGCCAACGCCGCGAAGAGGAGCTGCATCCAGGGTTCGGGCAGTGGACGCACCCACTCGAACCCGATGTGGGTGAAATGGAAGTTCGGCTCGGTGTAGATGCTTCGGATCCGCCCGAGCAGCGCTGTTCGCGCTGTGGCAGCGAAGATGATGAGTCCGACGAACACCCGCAGCGCCCCGAGGCCGGCGGCGTCTACGGGGCGCGCCGCGCGCTCAATCACCGTCAGCGTCGTTGAAGGTCAGCGTGGCCGCGAGCGCGTTTGCGATGTCTGCTTGAATCAACCGTTGCAGGCTGCCCAGGGCGTCGACAGCGTCCCGAACGCGCGCCGGATCGCTCACCACGGCACTCTGCAGGGGTGCGTCGATGGCCCGCAGGGCCGCACGAGCGTCTTCGATGCGGTCGCGGAAGGCCTCGATCAGATCGTGGCGGTCGCGGCGGCGTAGCAGGGTCGCCAGTCCACGGTCGATGCGCGCCGGTCCACCTTCAAAGACGCGCTCAACTCCGTTCAGCTGCCCGAAGAGGTCCTCAATGGAGTGTTGGCTGAAGCGGGACGTGACGATCTCAGGCTGTGCCTGTTCCCCCCCGCCGCCGAGCGGTCGTAGCAGGGAGTCAGCACGCATGTTCTCGAGGAGAAATCCCACGCGGCTCAGGATCTCTGCGGCGGCCGCCTCGCTGTCGGCGAACTCCCCGCCGGGGTCCGTCAGCTCGCGGGCAAATCCCCCTGATGCCGGATCCCATGCCGCCAGATTTTCCTGCGCCAGCGCGGCGAGGTCTTCGCCGGCCGCAATCAACGCCGAACAGCGTCGATCGTCGCTTGCGACTTCGTCGGAAAACAGGAGAAACTCCACAGCGGGGAGGCCACGTCCGGTCGCGCCGAGCCCCGCGATTCGGGCCGCGTCAATCTCGTCATTGCCGGCGATCAGCGCCTGCAGCTGCTCGGGACGCATCGGGTGAAAATCAATGTTGGAGCCGAAACGATCGGGAAACTGAGAATAGGGGCCGAAAGCAAACACATCCTGCTGTTTCCACAACCCGCGGGCGTTTCGCCAGTCGTCACGCGCTGCCTGCAGGACGGCGGGATCACGAACGTCACAGTACGTGCGCGCCGACTCCGAGAGAATCTCACAGGCCCCCGCAAACTCGGCGAATCCGGGAATGATGATGGCGTCGACCAGCGAATCGACAACTTCATCATAACTGTCCGCACCGGACCCCGGGCAGCCGGCAAGAAGCGACGTCGTGCCGATCACGGCGCAAACCAGGAGCGGCGCAGCCGAGATCGAAATCGAGGGCCTCACAGTGACTCCACAAAGGCTACGAGTGCGCTTCGCTCCTGTGCGTCCATCGCGACAAAGGCGTCCCGCGATGCCTCCGCTTCGCCGCCGTGCCAGAGGATGGCTTCAGCGACGCCCCTCGCCCTGCCGTCGTGTAACAGCAGGGTATGTCCGTTGACCGCCTGAAAGAGGCCGATTCCCCACAGTGGCGGCGTGCACCATTCGCTGCCGGAGGCATCGAACACAGGTCGGCCGTCGGCAAGTCCATCACCCATGTCGTGCAGAAGCAGGTCGGTATAGGGCCAGATGAGCTGGTCACTGAGCTCAGAGAACTCGTGTGTGCCGGTGACATGTGAAGGCACGTGACACCCGGTGCACTCCGCTTCGTTGAACAGAGCTTTGCCGTGAAGGACACTCTCTGATTCCCAGTCGCGTCGCACGGGTACGGCCAGCAGGCTCGCGTAGGCGACTACACGGTCAAAAAGGTCGGCGCTGATCTCGGGTTCGCCGCCGCCGGGCGCATCCGTGCATTCCGTCTGTGATGCCGTGCAGTTCTGGTCGGGAAACACAGGGGTCGTGATCCCCATGTCACCGAGAAAAGCGCCGGCGGATTGCTGCCGTACCGAGGGCTGCTCACACTTCCAGCCGAAGCGCCCGATTGCCGGCTCATCCCGGATCGCATCCCACACCAGATTCGTTCTGCCGCTGATGCCATCACCGTCGTCATCGTCCGGGTCAGCCAGAGCATGCAGGCGCTCCTCCGGGATGGCTTCCAACAAGCCCAACCCGATCACCTGCGGCGCGACACGCGCAGAGAGCATTACGTCTTCAGCCATGTCACCATACGCCAGCTCATCAATGGCGTAGGTGGGAACACGGAGGCTATACGGGGTACCATCAGCGTACGCGCCCGGCACCTCTTCGTAGAGCACGCGGGGAGCACCCTCTGCTGGGACCGCGGGCAGCGCAAAGGGTTGCAGCTGTCCCCCGTAGGTAGGCTCTGCGAGAGGTCCACCGGAAGCGTCTTCGCCGGGAACACTCAAACGTACGAGCATCGACAGAAAGTCGTCATCGACGTTTGTCGGCGGCTCGCCGCGACCGTCCCGCAGATGGCACGCGGCACAGGAGCGCGCGTTGAAGAGCGGCCCCAGACCGTCGCGGCTCATGGTGCTCGCCGGCGCCTCGACCCAGGGGTCGTTGAAGAGCGCGTTGCCGGTAAAGAACATGCGCTCGTGCTCTTCGCTGATGTTGCTCACATGACGTGAGAACGCGTTGCGCCCGCCGAGCAGTGTGTTGGTCGTCTCACCCCCCGGCAGCCACTCACCCTCTTCGAGAGGTCCTGAATCGGCGGCGTCGTCAGCGCACGCGCCAAGCAAACACCCCAGCGCGAAGATGACAGGAAAGACTCGGTACGTTGAGCGCATTGTGTGCTCCGATCCTGGAGGTGGGAGGCGTCTGTCGGTCGCCTCAGCTATTCAACGGAAGGGACCGCGAAACCGAAGGCCAGGAAGGCCTCTTCGAGCAGATCTTCCTGTGCCTGTAGAGACTGCACGAGATCCACAACCCGTCCTCGACCTTCGGTGTTGCCGAGGGCGATTTCACGGTCGAAGGGTGTCTGCAGCGCTTCGGCCAGACGCAGGCTTTCGTCAACCTGTTCTGTGATCGAGGCGGCCAGCTGCGGCTCTGCGGCTGCGACAACG
>JAUICO010000138.1 GCA_030427825.1 bacterium
GCTCCGCGTCCCAGCGAGGTGCGGCTTGCCTGCGCTCGCGCGGTGCTCGACGCGTGCCGGCAGGCGGGCGCACTCTACATCATCAACGACGATGTAAGCCTGGCTCTGGCTCTCGACGCAGACGGCGTTCACGTGGGCCCCGAAGACAGCAGTGTTGCCAACGCGCGTGCAGTCCTGGGGCCACACCGTATCGTTGGTGCCAGCGCCGGCAGCGTTGACGCCGGACTCGCAGCCGTGGCGGCATCGGCAGATTATCTGGGTGTTGGCGCGATTTTCGACGCCTCGGCGAGTAAGACCAACGCGTCGCCGCCGAAGGGCGTTGGGATCATCAGCGAGCTACGTGCGCACCCGGCCCTCGCCGAGCTGCCGCTGGTCGCTATAGGCGGAATCCGGCCGGCGAACGCGGCTGCGTGCATCGCAGCCGGCGCCGACGGGGTCGCCTCGATACGAGCCGCGTTCGATGAGACGGACGCCCTGGTACGCGCGGTCCGCAGCGTTCTACAGTCCGGCGTAGATGATCGGAGCTGACACCAGGGGCTCCGCCGCATCGGCCGTGAATTGAAACTCTGTCGTGCTCGATGAGCGCGGCATGCCGTTGATCACGATGGTCACGTTCCAGTCCTGAACGCATCGGGACAGAGGTCGGGTCCGGTCGGGATCCGGAAAGATCGTCACCCGGTTGTCCTCTCGCACTTCGGCCACGAAATGCTCAGGTGACGGGGCGCACTGCATCGAAATTCGCCGCATCTCAACACGTAGTCGGCCGCTCTGCAGTGAGTGGGCGGTGAGCGTAGGGCCCTCGTTGGGTTCCATCGGTGATGTCGCAAAGACGCGCACACTCTCGAGATGCAGTCGGTTCGCACTCGGCTGGTCGTCAGGCGTGCCGGCGCCGACCGTTGGGTTAGCCGCGGTCGGGTCACCGACCACAGGTGCGCTGTCACCGCCGTCCCGGGTTCCTTCCGCGCCGCGGGCGCCCATCTCCGGATCTCCGCTCCGCTCCGTGTCCGAAGCAGCCGCCGAAGGCTGCAGGGTCTCATTGGGCGACTTACACGCGGCCGCAGTGAGCAGGACCAGAAGCGTGAGCCCGAGACAGACACAAATAGATTTCGCCGAGGCCGTAGCCCCACTTACCGGTCGCGTCCGCATAGATGTCTCCCGTACGGCAGGTGCCTTTAGCATATCCCGACCGAAAAGTGCACGCCGGAAAGGCGATGCTCACGTGGGCAATACGCCGCATCGATGCTTGCGCAGGGCACCGTGATCGGCTTGTGGAGGCGCCTGCGTTTCGGCAGCTCTCCGCTCTCTCTGTGAGGAACCCCATGCAGCGCTCACACCTGATTCTCATCGCACTTCTCGCCCTGGCACTCTCCCCGGCGACGATCGGGTGCACTTCGGGCGGCGAATCCGATGATGATACGGACCCACAGCGCGACGTCGATGCAACCGACGTCGAAGAGGGCGACTCGGCGCTTGACGTCGACGGCGCCGACGGCACCGATGCCGCAAACGACGCCGATATCGACGACACGCCGGACACCGCGGACGCGCACGACGCGACGGATTCCTCGGAGTCCGGCGACACGGCCGATGCCGCAGACGTCGCAGACTCCAGCGATATCTCCGACATCCCCGATGCAGCGGATGTCTTCGACGCTTCGGCGCCGACCTGCCCCTCTCCGGCTGACCTCGCAGGACGTCCGGCCGGGCAGTGCGACACCACAACAGAGTGTGCGGCCGCGGGCGATTTTTCCACCTGTCGCATCAGCGTTCCCGGCGGAATCTGTTTCGCGTGCTCGATCAACGGCGACTGCCCCGGTGGAGCTGACTGCACGGAGTTCGGTACCTGCACCGTATCCTGCAGCGAGGACTCGCAGTGCCCGCGCGGCCACCGCTGTGGAGCCGGATTGTGCCGGATCCTGGCCTGCGTGGACGGCGCCTGCCCGGACCCGGCGTTTACCTGTGACTCGGACACGGATCTCTGCCGCACCCGCAACTGCGAAAGCGACAGCGACTGCCCCTGCGATGGCACCTGTGTCGGCGTGTGGTGTGAGCACTGAGGCGGCGTGGTTTCGGGCGCTCATACATGCGCCGTGGGCAGCTCCCGCCCCGTCGGATTGCTCCTGAGATCGCCGTGGTTACGGCTACGCAACGCTATCTGAACACAACGCCCGGGTGCCGGCACCGCCCGGCGCTCAGTCGGCCACCGGCGCTATCTGTACGGACCATGTCTCGACGGCAGGATCGGTCGTCAGCCGGAGCACCTCGCGCTCGGCGTCCCACTCGCTTGACCAGCTGTCAGCTGGTCCGTCCACACTCAGCTCGTATCCGTCGGCGTAGTAGCGCGCCGCCGGGATGTAGATCTCGGTGGGTGCGGTCACGCCCTCGATGCTGTCGAAGCTCAGGGTGAAGACGCGGGAGTCGCGGTCATAGAAGAATGACGTGGGCCGCCCGGCGACCCGCTGCGGATACGCGCGCACCACATACTCGACGCTCGGGCTCTCGGACTCGGTATCGAACTGCCAGAAAGACCAGCTGCCGCCGTCGAAGCTCCAATAGGCCCACCCGGCCATCAGGCGATCGGCGGCCTCGACCACGTCCTGCATGTACTTCGCCGAGCCCTCGCCATTCCAGTCGAGACCCCACTCGCCGAGCAGCAGGGGCGAGCGCTGCAGGGCGGCTTGATTGCCGGTCTCGCGCTCCCAGCGCTCGACCGTCGGGTCACTCTCAGTGTATCGCATCGTCGCTTCGTATCGCAGCGAATAGAGATGCGGTGCGTAGACCAGCCGGTCTTCGCCGACGCGTGGGTCCACGAGGACCGGCAGGTACGATGGGTTCCCCAATCCGACCGTTCCGTAGTGTGGCTCAAAGAAGATCCACCGTTCTGTGTCGACCTCACGAATTCGGTTGATCACGCGTTGGTAGAAGGGGGCCAGCTTGTTTGCTGCGAAGCGGGCGAGGCTCCCGTTCGGGTTTGCCTGCCCCGAGAGCTCAACGATGTCCATGTCCGAGCCCGGATACGGCTCGTTCATCACGTCGTAGCCGATGACCGCCGGGTGGTCTCCGAAGCGCTCCGCGACCGCCGCCCATGCGTCCGCGTAGTGGTCCTGCAGGTCCGCATGATCGCCGTCGTCATAGGCCCAGAAATTATCGAACGCGCGGGCGACAGCGGGCTGAAAGTAGTTTGCGCTCCACAGGTCCTGCTGCGTGAACGCAAGGTCGTCGTCACGCACCGCCCACTCCGGCGCGCCATCGCAGCAGAACACCTGAGAATATACGTCCTGATGCATATCGAGCATCACCACAATGTTTGCTTCGTGTAGCCAATCCAGTCTCTGCTCAACGCGCGCGAAGTATGCTTCGTCATACACGCCCGGCTCCGGCTCGACGGCGTCCCAGAAAATCAGATAGCGCACGAAGTTGAAGCCCCACTGACCCGACATTCGCTGCGCATCTGCGGCCGTCATGTGCCCGGTTCGCTCCGGGTCACCCTTCGCAGAGTTTGATACGTTGACGCCGTGAAAGGTAAGCGCGCGGCCGTCGCTGTCGGTTACGAAACGCGGCGCATCTCCCGTCAATTCTTCGTCGCTGAGCGGCGGCGCATCGAGCTCGGAGTCGCTACACGATCCCAACACAAACACGAATCCAAACACACACAGTATACCCATACGCTGCATCGTCATCTCTGCTCCATCGAATCCGGTAATCGGCCGCCCACGAAAAAGTCCTCAAGGCACAGCTTCTTCGTGGCCTCAAGTCTGGCCGCCACTTCGCGGGGCCGGTTCAGGTTCAGCGTCATTCCGCGGGCCCCCAGGTCGCCATGCAAACGATGCGCAACGACTTCGAGACGTCGTAGCACCGAAAGGTAGGCTTCGTGCCAGATCGCCAGATACGGGCGATGGTCCATCGGGTTGCGCGAAAGCAGGCGCCGCGACCGGTTCGAGGGCAGAAAGGTGTATGAGCTGACTTCAGGGTGCTTTCTCAGTACCCACTTCTGGGTGTTCTCGAATCGGGTAAACGAAATCGTACGCAGCTCCTGATCCAGATTATAGAGCACACCGCGGCGGCTGATCGCGCCCGGCCGTGGCGACACGTAGGGTACGAAAGGATCGAGAATGAAGAGCAGGTCAGCACCGCGGCGTATCGCTTCTGTGAAGCCTGAGGTTCTGGTCACAGCGCCGTCTTCGTACCACCGTCCGTCTATCTCGACCGACGCGAAGGCGGGATGGATGCTCAACGAAGCCTGTACGGCACGGCTGATGGGCACCTGATCGAGGGGCGGTGCGCCAAATACAACGTGGCTGCGCTGATCTTGATCTGTGGCCCCGATCAGGAGGGTGCGCTCGAGATCTGCGAAGCGATTGCCGACGCCGTCCACCTCGAGCAGCGAGCGGAGCAGGTCTTCGAAGCGGTCGGAGCGAAAGGGCGGGCCGATCAACGCCGTATACTCCAGGAACGCGTCCTCAAGACCTCGACGCAGTTCTCCTCTGGCGAGAGTTCCCACCTGCCGAATGGCTGAGCGGGCTACCGCCGACGCGCGGCGGGCATAGTCGGGAAGGTTGAGGTGACTGAGGCGCAGCAGGCTCAGGTCAATCGGTGGAATACGCCCACCTCTGTGGCCGGCGACCGCCGCCATGATTTCGCCCGGCCGGTATCCGGCCGCCAGCAGCGAGTTGACCACCGCGCCGGCGCTGATGCCGTAGTAGAGGTCAAAGCTCTGCAGCGAGCCGGCGCCAAGCGCGTCTTCCAGGCACTTCAAGGCGCCCAGTTCAAAGTAGATGCCGGTGATGCCGCCACCGGACGAACAGAGCGCCGTTTGACCGAGTCGTCGCCCGCAGATCAGCGTCAATGTGTCGCAGATCGCACGCTTCAGAAAGGCGCCGCCGCTCTCCCGACGTTTCTGTCGGCTGATGCGCCTCACGCCGCGCGCGCCGAGCTCGGCCACAAACTCGTCCGGTGAGGGCTGCCAGCGGGAAGTGTCTCCGCGTTCGCCGACCAGGGCGACGATGCGATGGAAGCCATAGCGGGCTTCGACGTCATCGCTGTTGTCCAGGGCTTCAAGGACCCGATGAACAGCCTTCACGCGCTCCGCCCATTCACCCTTTGCGGCGCACCGGGCGTCCAGCAGCACTCCGTGGACGTAGTGGTCGCGCAGCATCGCCATCGCGGATTCTTCGCCGACCGCGCTCACCATCTCGACGTGGCAGTCGGCGGCAATGAGCTCGACGCCCAGGGCCGTTCGCTGAACGGTGACACCCGCGGCCTCAAGCTCCGCAAGTTGCGCCGCGAAGGCTTCTTTTTCGGTCGCGATGTGCAGTATGCGAGATAGTTTCATGGCGGCCTCCACGGGCTCACAACGGCCGCGTATCGAATACGACGCCGGCGGGCAACCGCGCACCGAGCCTCTGCGAAGATTGCCATGTTTGCTTTGCCGGCCCCGCGAAGCGATACTGCCACCGCGGAATCACATCGGGAGCCATGATGCCTGAAACACACACCGCAGGATTCGAGCGTCTGTCAGCCGTGGACGTCGCGTTTCTTGCGATCGAGACTCCGACTTCACACATGCATGTCGGTGGCGCGATCGTCCTCGACGCCGACGCTGTGGCGGGTCCGGAAGGGGGCGTGGACTTCTCACGCATTCGCGAAGGGCTGTCTCGCGCCATCGACGACATGCCGCGAATGCGCCAGCGCCTTCACCGCGTCCCGGCGCTCAAGCACTGGGCGTGGGTCGACGACCCGCACTTCAATCTGGACTACCACATCAGGCACAGCGCTCTGCCGCGTCCCGGCGGCATGAAGGAGCTCGAGCGGATGACAGCCAGGGTTTTCTCGCAGCGCCTGGATCGCGATCGCCCCCTATGGGAGTTCTGGGTGGTCGAAGGCGTCTGCGACGGCTGCTTCGCTCTCATCGTGAAGGTGCATCACTGCATGCTTGACGGTATGGGCGCCGTGAACCTGCTGGCGGCCCTCGCCGCCCCAACCATGGGCGGCGCCGCCGCCCCGGCAATCCCCGAGCCGCCGTCAACCGGTGAGCTTGTGCTGGGCGAGATCTCGCATCGTCTGAAGGGCTGGCGGGCGCTGACCCACGCAGCTCGCGAGATGTTCAGCCCACACGACACCCCCGAAGAACACGCCGACAGCAGCTGGCTCGATCGGGTGAAGGGCATTCGTGAGACGCTGAAAAGCGGGCTGCAACAGGCAGACTCCACATCGATCAACCCCGATACGATGAGCCCGCACAGGCGCTACGCCATGCACCGCGTCGAGCTTGCTGACGCACGCCGTATCAAGAAGGCGCTGGGCGGAACCATCAACGATGTCGTCCTCGCGACCGTCACCGGTGCGTTGCGCAGATACCTCGCCCGCAACGGCGACAAGGTCGATGCGATGCACCGATTTCGAGCTCTTGTCCCGGCCAGCGTGCGTCGTCCCGCAGGCTCGAAGGGACCTCAACTCGGCAATCAGGTCTCGCTGCTGCTCGTGCCTCTGCCCATCGACAACGGAGACCCGAGGGCCCGCCTCGCCGCAATTCGCGCGCACACCCACTGGCTGAAGCACGAGTCCCACGAAGCCGACGGCGTCGAGTGGATGGAGCACCTCGACGACCAGCTGGGTCTGGGTCTGGTCACCAACACTCTGCGCCTGGCGATGAACCTCCGCTCATTCAACGTCGTGGTGACGAACGTGCCGGGCCCGCCTTTTGCCCTTGAGCTGGTGGGCGCCCGAGTTCGTTCAATTCATGCGATGGTGCCCCTGTTTCAACACCAGGGGCTCGGTATCGCCCTCTTCAGCTACGATGGCGGTCTGCACTGGGGCGTCGGCGCAGATTGGGACGCGATCCCTGACATCGACATGTTCGTCGGGGATCTCAACGATGAGTTTGAAGCGTTGCTGGCGCTATGCGACGACTGACAGCGCCTCATGCGCGGTTGTTGCGCCAGGCTCTGGCCAACTCTTCCCGGTCATCCGGGTGGGCGATCGAGATCAACAGCTCTGCGCGCTCGTTGAGCGTACGACCGTACAGGTCCACACGACCATATTCGGTCGCGACGAATCGCACGTGAGCGCGGGTGGTGACGACTCCGGCCCCGGGTGCGAGGCTCGAGACGATACGCGAGCGCCCCTTCTTCGTCCGGCTTGTCAGCGCAATGACGGGCTTACCGCCCTCTGAGATCATCGCGCCGCGCATGAAATCCATCTGGCCGCCCACGCCGGAGACTATGCGATGGCCCACGGAGTCAGCACATATCTGGCCGGTGAGGTCGATCTCGACCGCAGAGTTGAGCGCGGTGACCTTCGGGTTGCGACTGATGACGGACACGCGGTTTACGTAGGCCACGTCATATTGAGCGACCGCCGGATTGTCGTCGATGAAGTCGTAGAGCCGGCGGGTCCCCATCACAAAGCCAGAGATCGTGCGTCCTGCGTGCTCCACCTTTCTGCTGTTATCGACCACGCCGGTCTCGAGCAGCGGCAGCAGTCCGTCCGACCACATCTCAGTGTGTACGCCGAGGTGCTGGTGCGTCGTCAGCGCCGAGAGGACGGCGTCCGGGACTGCGCCGATTCCCATCTGCAGGGTGGCGCCGTCTTCGACCAGCTCCGCGACGTACCGTCCGATGGCACACTCTTCGGGGGTCAGCACATGTGGCGCCGCTTCCGGCAGAGGCGCCTCGTGGGCGACCAGGTAGTCGATGTCCGAGGTGTGAAGAAACCCGCCGCCATGGGTGCGTGGCATCTGCGGATTTACCTGGGCGATTACGACGTGCGCAGACTCCGCGGCCGCCAGGGCAACATCCACCGACACGCCGAGGCTGCAGTAGCCTGCGCGGTCCGGGGGAGAGACGTGAATCAGCGCGACATCGATCGGTCGAATGCGCGAACGAAAGAGCTGCGGAATTTCGGAGAGGAAGCAGGGCAGGTAGTCGACGCGGTCACCGTCGAGTTTGCGCCGCATGTTTGGTCCGACGAAGAGGTTCGCCACCCGGAACGCGTCCGCGTATTCCGGGTCCGCGTATGGGGCGTCACCGGATGTGTGCAGATGAATCAACTCCACCGCTTCAAGCCGCTCCGCCTGTCGAACCAGGGCATCGATGAGGGCGCCCGGCGTTGCTGCGCCGCCATGGATGAATACCCGATTGCCGGAACGAATGTGCGATAGCGCGTCGTCAGCGCTGCAATACTGGGTCACTGCAAAATTCATCGTGCTCACGGTCTCGGTGTTTGCCGCTTCAGCGGCGGCCTGGTGCGCGGTTCCTTTGCAACACCCGGCTTCAGCCGTCCAGCATCTGCCGCAGGGCGGCCACAGCATCCGCGCCTCCGATGACAACGAGTACCATGCCGGCTTCCAGCGTGAGCTCCGGCCCCGGGTTGTAGATGTATTCGCCGCCTGCGCTGCGGGCCGCGATCACCAGGAGCCCGGTTCGCTGTAGTATGCCGGCATCGCGCAGCTTCACGTGCAACAATGGTGAGCCTGCCGGTACTTTGTACTCGGTGACCCGCGTGGCACCGTCTTCGCTGTGCAGCATCTCATCGAGCAGCGTCACGACGGTGGGTCTGATCATCTGCGAGGCCAGGCGCATGCCGCCGATAAACGAGGGGCTGACTACGCCGTCTGCACCCGCACGCCGCAGCTTCTCGGCGAACTGCATGTCGACGACCTTCGAGAGCACACGAATATCGTGATTGATATACTTGGCGCTGACCACCACAAGCATGTTTGCGGCGTCGCTGGTGAGCGCCGTGATCAGGCCGGCGGCTTTCAGAATGCCGGCGTGGCTCAGCACGGTCTCGTCCGCCGCATCGCCGATGACAAAGAGCAGCCGATCGGCGTGCTCCGGGTTGGCTTCGCGCCACTCCTCGATAACAGCACGCTCGCCTTCGATGACCACAAAGGGCGTTCGCGTCTGCAGGAACTCCTCGGCGACATTCGCGCCGGTGCGACCGAGTCCGCAAAGGATTACGTGTCCCTTCAGAGAAGAAATCTGCTTCATCATCCTACGACTCCTCAGCGCTTCGCTCAGATTGCTCTCGACAAGAAAGGTGGTGACAGCGCTGATCGCGTACAGGGTCACCCCCATGCCGACCCATGCAAGGACGATCGTAAAGACGATCAGCGCCTCGCGGTTCGCGTGGGTCTG
>JAUICO010000139.1 GCA_030427825.1 bacterium
AGGGGTTCCAGAGTACCGCGTACGAGATTCAACCACACTTCAGAACAATGCGAACAACACCGATGGCGCGCCACGACCTGCTGTCTCTGAAGGAGAGGACTCGGTCTCACGAGACCTCACGAACAGTGCCGTCTGGTGGATCGAAACTCTCGCTGTTGCCGACCCCAGCGGCGACGCGGGTCTGTCGAGGGAGAGCGATTTTGGTGTGTGATCTGGTGAGCGGACCGCAGGGTTGTCAGCGAGCCTACGAGCCGTTGCAGCGCTTCACGCAACTCTGCTTGGAAGTCTCTAGTAGTTGATTTACAGCGTGATGCTCAATTCGTGCGCGTCAACCTCCGACTGACTCGCGCCACGCGAACAGACTTCCGAAAGACAGTGAAACGAAGGAGAGAACGATGAATCAACTGCTCGCCTATTTTGAGCCGATTGTGAGAGCGCAGCGCATTAAGAACCGCATCGTTGCGCTTGTTATGCTCGTACTGTGCGGAGGCGTAGTCGTTTGGGCCTTCTCGGCGGATCTCAGCGAGTATCCGGAGGCGCGTATGGCGGCCCTCTCCGTCATCGTCCTACCGGTCGCAGCATTCATTTTGATCTGGAATCTGCTCCCGCATCGGGGCCTGGCCGCCCTCGCCGAACCTTCACGCATTGTCTGGTACTACGGCGTGAAGAAAGGCGGACACATCAACGCTGTGTTTGTCGGCTTCGACAACGGCAAACTGCATCGCTTTCACCTACCTCTGATCTCAATCAAAGAAGGATTCTCTCAAGAGGCGTTTCAACACCTGAGAGCGGGTGCAGCCGGCGCAGCGACGGGATATAGTGAAGAGCTGCGGAAATCGTTCAGGGCAGATCCAAACTCCCTAAGGACCAGCGCGGCCGCCGATCCATCCGCCCAAACACCGAACGCGAATTCGACCAAGTGAAGGCCACGGCCCCATCGCCAATCGATAAAGATGTGGGACTCAACGACGCTGCGCCTGGCATGGCTTTGGTGGATCGCGTCAGGATCCGCTGTCCGCGGCTAAAGGTCCAGGCACTGTCAGTCTTTGGAAGCTGCGGCCTGTATTCGCGTGTCGGTGACATATTGCTGGACGAACAAACCCCCGAAACCAATAAAGATTCCGAGGGTTTGCTGAGTACCGCGTACGTGAGCAACCGAGCAGACCTGCCGGCGGCAGGTCCGCGCAGGGCGGTAGTCCGAATCCCGACAAAAAATGTAGAAACCCCCGACTTGCGTCGGGGGTTTCCAGAGTACCGCGTACGGGATTCGAACCCGTGTTACCGGCGTGAGAGGCCAGCGTCCTAGGCCTCTAGACGAACGCGGCACAATTAGAGCCTGTAAGAAATTGGCCGACCAGGATTCGAACCTGGATAGACGGAATCAGAATCCGTAGTCCTGCCATTAGACGATCGGCCAGCAACGAAGCCTGAGCGGGGCGTCCTAGCGTTCGCGAGGCATCCAGGTCAAGTACATATGTCCACGAAAACTGCTTCCCGGAGCCCGAAGTGATTTCCAACCTTCTCGACACAAAGGCGCGCTACAGCGCTCTCGAATCATGGAGCTACGACCGGCTGATCGCGCCCGCCGTGCTGGAGCTCTTCGGCGGCGACGAGATCGGACGGGTCATGTCGCTGCCGCAGGGGGCCCGTGTGCTCGACGTCGGTTGCGGAGGCGGCCACGCCCTCGCCTGGATCGCCGAACGTCGCCCTGACCTGCGCCTGACCGGTGTGGACCTTTCCGACGAGCAGATCACCCGAGCACGCGCGCGGCTCGGCTCGCACGACACGGAGCTGGTAGTCGGCAGCGCCCTCGATCTGCCCTTCCCTGACGAGAGCTTCGACGCCACGATCAGCATCGCCTCCATCAAGCACTGGCCGGACCCCGCACGTGGCGTGCGAGAGACCCTACGAGTGACCGGGCGCGGCGGAGCGGTCCTGATCGTCGAGGCAGACCGTTCGTGTACCCTCGACGACGCGACGGCCTTTGTGAAGCGCTGGCGAGGCCTGATGCCTGTCACCGTCCGCCTGGCCTTCTTCCGCACCTGGGTCGCCGGACAGGCTTTCGACCTCGATGAAGCGCGCGCCTTCGTCGAGAACGAAGACGTGCAGTCCTTCGAAGTCCGTCGAATCCCCGGAGCCCCGGGCCTGGCGATTGACGTCGTTCGCTGAACACAGCACCGGCGCGGAAATCTGCGGTGCGGACCTGCGCCCCGCCTTCGGGCGATGGCGATCTACTGCCTTGTTCCGGAGAAGTCGGCGGTGAAGGGTGCCGGCGTGCCACCGAAGTTCAGTGTGCCGCGAAGCTCACCGTTCGCGAGCACTTCCACCTCGAGGTCGTCGTCGTTGTTGATGAGGTCACATTCACCGGACGCGGTGATGACCGACGGGATATCGAGCCCTCCGATGATTCCCGTGATCAGCGGTCCGAAGATAGTGTTCACGAAGCCGTTGCACACATTCTCGATGCCGACGCAGTCGCTGCAACCGGGACGCGCGTTGCACGTCGTCTCGGCGTCACAGATGCACCCAGTGATCGATGAGATGATGGAGCTGTCCGAGATCAGGCAGTCGTTGTTGCCGCCTGAGAAGAAGTCGCCGATGCCCGGGCATCCGATCAGCTGCTGCGCCACCTGCAGGAGCGTCACCGGGGCCGGCATGCCGGTGATCGCCGGCAGCAGGAGGTTTTCAAGCACGTACAGGATCAGGATCCCGTAGTTGAAGTCGATGGGATGCGGGTCGATTGTGAGGCCGTTGTACCCGATGACAAATCCGGTCCAGTCGCCGGCAAGCGTGCCGATTCCATCCGGGTCCCACTCGATGGGCAGGCGTCCGCAATCGGGCGGGTCGAGTGGTCCGCAGCCGAGCCGCCAGTACAGCGCCACGCCGGTCACCGTCTCGCGCCCATAGACACTGAAGTCGTTGAGCAGCTTGCCGATCTCCCACTCCTGTAAGAGCTCCAGGTTGGTGACCACCTGTGTAATGTCCTGACCGATTGTGACGAGATCAGAGAGGAAGGGAACGCTGTCGATGACGTTGTTGATCGCATCGGCGATCGTGTCGTCCAGACCGAAGAGGTCGAGCACCGTGTCGACGAGACCGGCGATCAGCCCGCCGAACTGCGACTCGAGGACATCGATGATCAGGTCGTAGAGACCACGGCCCGGGTCTTCGAAGATGTCTGCGATCTGCGCGATGATAGCGCCCGGGCCGCCGGCCTGGCGCAGGGCTTCGCGGAAGTCCCAGTGGCTGACCACGTCGTAGACGCCGACGGGATCCAGCGGCAGCAGGATCATGTCGATTTCGACGTCCGTCGTGATGCTCGCCGACGTCTCGATGCCGTCATCGCAGCCCCAGGCCGCGCGTTCTCCGAAGGCGCCGTAGCCGATCGCAACGATTGTGAAGTCCTGCCCGGTGGCGAGACGTTCAAAGACCACCTGCCCGTTCACGGAGCCGGTCGAGCCGCTGAGGAACTCACCATGCGGGTCCTCACCCGGGTCCAGGTCGTTGCAGTCGATGGAGTCCATCAGGAAGAGCTGGGCGTCTACCGGAGCTACGTTGTAGGTCGACTGGAAGGGATAGTTGAAGCGAACCCTCAGGTCGCCTGAAGGCAGCGCTACCGCGTCGACTTCAATCTCGATGGGCTCGGAACAGCTCGTCGAGACCTCGATGACGATGCGCCCTGCTTCGAGGCCGGCCACGAGGCTGAATTCACCGAGGCCATCGCTGTCGCTGAAGGCATTTGAGGTCGAGAGGTGCGCGCCTGCGGAGTTGTCTTCGACGACTTCGAAGCCGAGCAGCTGATTCTCAATCGCGCTGCCGGTCTCTGTCGAATAGACGTATGCGCCGAGCGCGACAGAGCCCTCTGCGTTCACGAACACGTCGCCTGCGACCGACGGAATCAGCACGCAGCGCGGGTCGTCGGGATTGAAGTCGGTATCGCCCTGAAGCACATCCGGGGCGTCGGAGCCGGCGTCGACGTCGCCCTGCGCATCCAGGTTGCGCGGGTCGTCATCCGATGTGGACTTCTTGTCTGTAACGCAGGCGGCCATGGCCGTCGCGAGAAGGAAGGCAAGAAGGATTCGCGTGCCTCGCATGTTCCGGTCCCCGGGGTAGTCGAGTGGCGCTGTCAGGAGAGCCAAACTTCGTCCTGATTCTACGCCTAGCATTGCCTATTTCGGCGTACAAGGAACGATCCCTCGCAGACACCGCTAAAGCGCGGCTCTGTGCGGGTGTTCGACGCACTCCGTCCCATGCCAAGACGGTTGCGTGACGACGGCCATCTATGTAAGGCCGGGGCCTCGATGAATCAGGCAACGGGTCGGTGTTCACCAGGCAGCGGTGTTCATCAGGTACCGGCGCCGCAACGCAAGAGTGGGGAAGCGATGCAGTCTCGGATCGCGCGCAGCCATTTCGCCAGAACCGTCGCCGTTATCGGCACGGTCCTGATCGTCAGCTCCGGCTGCTACAGCCGCCACACCATCACCACGGATGAGCTCGAGAAGCTGGAATCCGGGCAGATCGCGGAGCGCGTCGAGGTCGAGGCCGATGACGGCGTCGTAACCGTACGCGCCACGACGCCGATTCAGGTGCTCACCGCAGACGGCGGGCACAACATCTCGCCCTTCAACTTCAGCCTCTCAGATACCCAGCTCGTCGCACCCGACTACGACCTCCTCCTTCCGCGGGACGCGGTAGAAGGCGCGCGGGTGTCCGAGTTCGCGAAGGGTAAGACAATCGGTCTCATCGTTGGTGCGGTACTGATCGCCGGCGGTGGATTCGCAGCGGTGAGCATCCTCGCCGGCTCGGACCGCGGACTCGGTGAGAACTGATTCCGCGAGAAGTGACACCGTGAGACGCAGCACGGTGACGACCGATTCGGCGGCATCCGGATCGGCGACGCGTACGCCGCGCTTCAGCGCCGGCAGACAGGCCTCGACGCGCTTCCGGCACCTTGTCGCCTGCTGCCTGACCGCGCTGGTAGCGCTGGGCGCCGCCGGCACCGCGGCCGCGTTCGACGAGCCCCGCGACTACCCTCGCAACGACCCGGACAACCCCGGCGGCGAGCGCGTCGGCGACCACGAAGACGCAACCGGCGGCGACGACGACTTCACCGGATATCCCGCCGACCCCGGCGATCCGGACGACGAGTACTACGATCAGAGCACCGAATACCGCGCGTATTCACCCAGCTACACCGGCGCGACCTTCGGCATCGGCATCCGAGGCGGCTTCGCGCAACAATATGGTCCTCAGTTCGACGACAAAGCACTCGGCCCGGCGTTCGGCGGCTTCCTCAACATGTCGACCGTGCTCCAGGTCGTCACCCTCGAAGGAGGTCTGAGCCATTCACGGTTCGACAACTCCATCGGAGGCGAAGACGTCAGCGTTACCAGCACAAGCCTCGATATCTCGCAGGCATTGCACCCGGGCCTCTTCCTCAACATCGGCGCCAGCCGCCTGCTCTATACCCTCGCGACCTTCAAGCTGATGTTTGGCGGTACCTTCGCGTTTAACCACGTCGAAGGTGAGAACATCGACGCAAAGTGGGCCCGCGCGGGCTTCATGGCCGGACTCGGCATGGACACCTACCTGGATTCGATCCACGACGGACGCGCGATGTGGGTGGGCTTCGAGTACCGATGGGTGAACATGTCAGGCGGGCAGGATGAACCCGAATTCAGACACACCTGGATGCGGCAACACCAGTTCTTCATCCGCTTCACCTACCGCATCAACGGGAACATCATCCGAGGCCTCCGCGGCCCGGATATTCCGTAGTTCGCAGCGCGATGGGCGACGCAACGTCGCCACGCCGCCGCTCTTATCGGAAGAGCTCGCTCACCGAGGTACCGGTGTGAATGCGCCGGATGGCTTCTGCGAAGAGCGGCGCAACGGTGAGCGTTCGCAGCTTGTTGAAGCGCTGATGCAGCATCAGGGGAATCGTGTCCGTAACCGCGACCTCCTCAATCGCAGACGACTCCAGCATCTCCGCGGCCTTGCCGGTCAGGACGCCGTGGGTGGCTGCCGCCACGATCCGGGACGCCCCCTTCTTCCTGAGAAACGCTGCCGCCTGCAGCAGAGTCCCACCGCTCGCGATCTCGTCGTCGATGATGATGGCGGTCTTTCCGTTGACGTCGCCTACGAGGTTCTCGGCGCGGGCCTTCTCGTCGTCGGCATAGCGTCGCTTGTCGATGATCGCGAAGTCCAGATTCAGCTTCGACGCATAGCGCGCCACGTCCTTGGCCTCGCCGGCGTCTCCGGCCACGATCACCGCGTTCGACAGGTCGTAGTTCTCGCGGATGTGCTGTGAGATGATCGGCTGCGCCTGCAGATGGTCGACGGGGATCTTGAAGAAGCCCTGAATCTGAGGGGCATGCAGATCCATCGTCAGGACACGGTCCGCGCCGGCGGCTTCAAGCAGGTCCGCGACAAGACGGGCTGTGATCGAGATGCGTGGCCGGTCCTTCTTGTCGCTGCGAGCGTAGGGAAAGTACGGCGCGACGACGGTCACACGGCGCGCTGACGCGCGTTTGAGAGCGTCAATGAAGATGAGCAGTTCAAAGAGATGCTCATGCACCGGCGAGGTCGACGTCTGTACGATGAACACGTCGCATTCGCGGACGTTCTCCTCGACCTGCACCATCAGGTTCTCGTTTGAGAATCGATGAATGGTGCGAGCCCCCGGCTCGATGCCGAGCTCGCGGCAGATGGCGGCGGTCAGCGCCTCATGCGAGCGTCCCGAGAATACGCGAAGAGAACCCGTATCAGTCACCACACCCGCACTCCGAGACCGGGAAAACCGCGACCACCTGAAGCCGCCGCACGCACGGCCTAGACCATCGCCACGGCCGCGAAAAGCCCGCCCTCACAAACGCGGCGCGGGCACACCGTAGATGAGGGTCGGCGAAGCCCGCCGGAGGCCCGACTCAGGCTGCGCGCTGGATGTGGTAGTGCGTCTCGGGCACCGGGTATCCCGCGTCGCCGAACGCGTCTTTGATCGCCGCGTTCGTGTCGAAGTAGACCTGCCAGTAGTTGTCGTTGTGGGTGTACGGACGTACGCTGAGCACGGGACCCGCAAGATTGAACTCGAGGATGTGAACTTCGGGTGCCGGAGCGGTCGCGACGTTGGGAATCTCGGCCAGCCGCTGCTGCAGCACGCCGATCGCCTGCTTGTAATCGACGCTGTGATTGAGCTGAGCCACCAGCTCGACGCGACGGGTCGGGTTCTCAGTGAAGTTCTGAATCTTACCGCTGAAGATCGTGTTGTTGCCGACAATGGTGCGGACGTTGTCGAGGGTATCTATCGAGGTAACGAAGAGGCCGATCTCGACAACGGTCCCGGTAACGTCACCGGCCTGGACGAAGTCGCCGGCTTTGAAGGGACGAAGAACCAGCAGAAACACACCCGCGGCGAAGTGCGCCAGCAACCCGCCCCAGGCCGTTCCTATCGCAAGACCGGCGCCCGCCAGCAGTGCCGCAAATGTAGTCGTCTCGACGCCGAAGTAGCCCAGGATCGCGACGATAAGCGCGACGTTCAGCAACACCGAGAGCGCCGACACGAGATACTTCGACACCGTCGATTCCACGCCCTTCGCGCCAAGCGACTTCCCAACGAGTCCGGTCGCCACCCCGATGAGCCAGCGGCCGATGAACCACAGCAGTACCGCCGCGAGCACCTTAAAGCCGACCTCAACACCAATCTCGCCCACCCGTGTCAGAATCGCGTCAAAATCCATCCTCTATTCCCCGTGGTTGCGCCCGATGACAGGCTCCGCCCCCGCAGTGAGCGGGTCCATACAGCGTCGTCGAGTCAGGTTGCCGGCAGCAGATGCTGCTCGGAGCTGTGGTCCAATATGTGGATAGACCCGGCGAGAGCTGCCTCGGTCACGCGGCCGGACGCGAAATTGCGACGCTGAAGATCTTCCGCGGAAGACGCCGCCGGTGAATACCTGGCGCGGGCCGGCGTCTGTTCACACACCCCCGTCCGCCTCCCCCTTCGGAAGCGGAACCCATGTTGACCTATCGCTCAATCGCCCTTGCGGCTCTTGTCTCGACCCTTTTCCTCGGCGGATGCCGTGGTTGTGGAGATCCGCCGACCTCGGTCGAGCACGAACCGGCCGAAGTCACCGAGCCGGCATGCACCATCGACAACGAGTGCACGGCAGGCGAAGTCTGCGTGCGCGATCGTTGCGCGCTGGTGTGTAGCGACGACACCTCGTGCCCGTCAGGAGAAGCGTGCACACGGGGCGGCTACTGCTTCCCCACGGATGTGGGCCCGGAATGTCGCACGGATCTCGACTGCGACGACACGGAATGCGTCGACGGACAATGCGCCCTGCCTCGTCTGTGCCTCAACGATGCAGGCTGCTTCGAGGATGAGTACTGCGGCACATCGGGAAACTGTGAGCCCGCGTGTGAAACGGACCTGGACTGCGGCGAGGCCGATATCTGCACCGACGACGCCTGCTTTCCGGGCAGCCGTTGCGACGCCGCCGAAGAGTGTGCGTCCGGCATCTGCCGCGACAGTATCTGCGTGGAGCACTGCATCGCCGATGATGAGTGCGGCGACGAGTTCTACTGCGGCGACGACGGGACCTGCGCCCCGCGCTGCGCCGATGATGTGGAGTGCGACGGCTGGTGCTGGCGCGGCGCCTGCATCAGCGTGATGCCGCCACCGCTGCCACCCATCGCCATTCCTCTCGATCCACCGACGAACGACGCGGACGCGGGCGGCGATGCCGGAAACAGCAGCGATACCCACGTCGGCAGCGACGCGGGTACCGGTGGCAATGCCGATACCGGAAGCAGTGACGCCGGCAGCGGCGGTGACACCGGCGCCGGCAGCGGCGGCGACACGGGCGCCGGCAGCGGTGGCGACACGGGCGCCGGCAGCGGCGGTGACACGGGCGCCGGCAGCGGCGGTGAAACGGGCGCCGGCAGCGGCGGCGACACGGGCTCCGGCAGCGGCGGCGACACGGGCGCCGGCAGCGGCGGCGACACGGGCTCCGGCAGCGGAGGCGACACCGGCGGCGATGCCGG
>JAUICO010000223.1 GCA_030427825.1 bacterium
CTATCCGATACGGGTTTGTCGCTATGGGGAAGGAAGCGTTGGCAGGAGCATCTCTGTTCTGTGGAGCCCAAGATTTCCCATGGACGCGGTAGCGTTTCCCGAACGTCTTCCATCTGCGACTGATTGAATCGTACACGGTCCGGAATCCCCAGCGCGTTTCGTTGATTTGACCCCTCCAGTGGGAAGAGACTGAGGGGCCATCAGCGTGGCGGCGAGCGCGTTGAGAGTAGCGCCGGTGCCTTCGAGACGAGCGGGATTACGGACCTGAGGCGGGACGCTTTTGACGTGACACGACAATTCGATCGCTCGCGGTCTTTCACGCGGAATGCGCAGGCGAACCATTCATCTGTGCGGACTACAACGGCCGGCTGCGCGGAGGCGGACCGAGCGACTACGCCTTCGCCACCTTCGGCGCGACCGGCGGCGAGACCCTCGTACTCGTTGTTGGCGATCGCTACGGCGACAGCATCTGCGGCTATTGGGTCTTCGATGAAGGCGCGCTCACCGTCTTGGTGGTTGAACTCTCGGACAGCGGAGCCCGCGAATCGGGCCCTGCCGCCCTGCTTGTCCGCCGCATCGTCGACCTTCGTCGCTCGACGTGGACCGGGGTCAAAGCGCGCCAATCGACCAGATCAGCCGCCACACCGCGAGATCTCTGCGATGGGACGCAGAGACGCTCTGTGTGCGGGCGTTCACGAAGCTCGCCCGGGCCTCAAGTACATCGAGCGCGGTCGCGGCTCCGGCCTCCTGTGCCAGCTCGGCGAGCCTGAGCGCTTCACCGGCGAGGTGCTCCTGCTCCGCCGCGAGCGCCGCCGTCGCCTGCGTTGACTCGAGAGCAAACCACGCATCAGAGACTTCGCGTTCAATGGTGGCGACCGTCCGTGCCAGCTCGGCCTCCTGTCCACGGGTCTGCGCGGCCGCCCGGGCCTGCCTCGAACGCCGCAGGCCCCGGTCATACGGCACCCACACAAGGTTGGCCTGCAGGGCCCAATAGGCGTGCTGCCCGTCGATCGATTCGGCGGTACTCGTAGAGGCCTGGCCGCTGACAATCAGGTCGGGGATCAGGCCCAGCCGCTCACCGTCGCCCGCAGCCTCGAGCGCGCTCAGTGTATGGCTGTGCACACGGAGCTCAGGGCGTTCTGCCAGGGCGCGGGCGACCTGCTCGTCGAGGCTGCCCGGCGGCGTCTGCGGCGTCTCGCCGGGCGCGGCGACCGCGGTGACATCTTCGCCGCCGACCAGAACTCCCAGCATGCGCAGCGCATCGGCGCGTGCCCGCCGAATCTCTTCGACCTGAATACGTGCCGCTACGACTTCAGTCTCGGCGCGACGCAGCTCGAAATCCGTTGCCATGCCGACCCGTAGCCGCTCCATGACAGAGTCTCGATACGCCGCGGCCAGCGCGCCCCGATCCTGTGCGACCTCGAGCGCGGCCTCGAGGGACAGGACCCCGATGTGCACTTCGATGGCCGTGAGCTCGACCCGGTCGATCACAACGCTCAGCTGCGCTCGCCCGGCGGCGACCTGCTGACGGGCCGCGCGGACGCGGCTCCAACCGTCCAGATTCACGATGGGTGCGTCGAATTCGACCATCACCAGCGCCTGGCTCCCGGGGATGACGACCGGGCTCCCGATGTCAAAGCCGGGTAGCTCGGGCAGGTCGATTGCGACCTCCCGGTCTCTCTGCTCGAGTCGACCGCTGACCTGCACCCGCGGTCGAAGCGTTGCGCCGGCTTCGCGCTGCGTGGCCTGAAGCGCGTCTATGCGGGCCTGCATTATCTCGACTTCGAAGGCGGCTTCGCGGGCCAGCGCGCGGGTCTCTTCCAGGGTGAGTTCCAGGGCGTAGCCGGGACTCGG
>JAUICO010000140.1 GCA_030427825.1 bacterium
ACATGCGAGAGCACGACGCCGTCAACCTCCGTCACGGCTTCGAGGCTGACCTCTGGAAGCGCAACGGGCGGCGGCTCCGGCGAGTGCAACACTACGGATTGACGGTCGATGGTCGATCCCGGCGTCAGCTTCCACAAATCGACTGCGGCATCACCGGTGCTGGGGTCCTCGATGACCGTCGGCTCACCGTAGAGCCCTGGATCGCCCCCGGTGGGGTCGCACCCGTCGATGATCGCTCCCGTCAGCAGGCCCGCAATGACTGCCGGCGTTTGAGACAATTGACGCATCGCCCCTCCCGCGCCGCAGCGTTGTCCGTATGGGGCTCGAAACGGCCCGCACATTGATCCCGGCGTTGCCGACGCATGACGCGCACGCTTCCGGAGCGGAAGACGACGCGGCCACCACGGCGATTGTATCACCGGGCGGTGACGCTCTCAAGGTAGGTAAGGCCGCGAGTCGCGCTCCTCCGGACACGCAACGCCGAGTGCATGGGAGCACGATAGCCTGTAGCCCGCCGGGTACGACTCTTTCGTCGGTCCCGGGTGTATCGGAATCCTCAACTCCCTTCCGTGTGCCTCACCCGGAAAAAGCACCGGTCCAATCCAACTCGTACGCACTGTGCACCATCTCAGATTGCGAATTCGGACTCCGCCTCGGGCCGGGCTTTCAGATGACGCACGCCCCCAATACGCGCTGCGTTGCGACAGTTCATCGGCCGGCGGCCGGTCCATCCTCAGAAGCCGCTTGAAGGGCGGCCTCCGGGATCCGGCGGGTCACCTGCGACAAAACGTCGCAGCCGGTCGCCGCTCTCGCCGTCGCCGCTGTGGGCCGGTATGCAGCGGTCGTGAGCAGCACCCCTCAGCAGACACCGGATTCGACCTCGCTGGCGTGGTACATGCGCGCTCGCTGGTTCGCCTTCGCCGCGCACATCGTCGGCGTTGTCGCCGCTGCCGCCTTCGGCTTCGACATCCCCTGGCTCGGTGTAGGCATCATCCTGGGGCTTGAGTTGTTGCTCGGCGCCTTTCTGGCGCTTCGCCCGCCATCACCGGAATCCGGAGGCTCAAAGCTGGCGCTGGCCATGTCACTCGACGGCGCCATCCTTACCGGCCTGCTGATGCTGACCGGCGGTCCACACAATCCCTTCAGCGTCGTGTACATGGTGCACGTCGCGATCGCCGCGGCGGCGCTTCCCACACGCCGAGCCGCACTTGTCGTCGCGGGCACGCTGGCCATGTCCTCGCTGCTTTTCGTCCACTACCGGCCGCTTCTCCCGCGCGCGTCGGCACCCGACGGCGCCGCCGAGCACCGCGAGGATGGGCACGCGGGGCACACCGGCCACGCAGCAGCAGACGACACCGAAGCCGAGGCACATGCATCCCCCCACGGCGGGATGAGTATGCAGCTGCATGTGCGCGGCATGTGGCTGGGATACATCGCGGCCGGCGCGGTGGTTGTTTGGTTCGTTGCCGAGCTGCGTAGCAAGCTGCGAGCGCAGCAGGTGCTTCTCACGGAGTCACGCGAGGCCGCCGCCCGGGCAGAGCGTCTGTCTTCCCTGGCAACACTCTCAGCCGGGGCGGCGCACGAGCTGGCAACGCCTCTCGCGTCGATCGCCGTCGCTGCCGGTGAGCTTGAAGCCCAGCTCTCAGCCGACAACAATCTGGCGACCGACGTGCAGACCATTCGCTCACAGGTCGAGCGCTGTCGTCGAATCCTTGAGCGCATGGCCGTCGAAGGTGGGCAACCGGTCGCCGGGGCCCTCAGACAACTGACCCCGGCAGCGCTCCTCGACGAGGCGCTTGCGGAGCTCTCTGACACCGAACGGGTACTGCGAAACATCGAGCCCGCTGCGGAGACCGCGCGTATTCGCAGCGCCGGCACGAGCCTGGCCGGCGGGATTCGCAACCTTATCGACAACGCCCTTCGCGCATCCGGCGCTCCGGTACACGTAGGTGTCAGCGCTGAACGCACTGCCGAGGATAACAAACCCGCAATGCTGGTGTTCAGCATCCGCGACGAAGGGCCCGGCTTGGACCGAAGCGAACTCAAACGAGTCGGTGAGCCCTTCTATACTACGCGTCCTCCCGGAACGGGGACCGGGCTCGGCGTGTTCGTGGCACGCCGCGTTGCCGAGCAACTCGGTGGCTCTCTGGAGTTTGAATCCGTCGTTGGCGCGGGGACATGCGCCAGACTCCGGGTCCCACTCGCCGAAGATGATCCGGAGCGCGGAAAATGACCGCGACAGTACACTCGATCCTCATCGTGGACGACGACGAGGTATTCCGCACGCAGCTCGGCAGGGCCTTTGAGCGCCGCGGCTACGATGTACGCCTCGCCGCAGACGCCGACGAGGCCATCGCACATGCAAACGAGGAGTCACCGGAGCTGGCAGTGCTCGACCTGCGCATGCCGGGTCGCAGCGGCCTTGAGCTGCTCCCGATTCTCCTGGATATCGACAGCACCACACGTGTTGTTGTGCTCACCGGCTGGGGCAGCATCGCCACCGCTGTCGAAGCCACACGTCTGGGAGCGGTGAACTACCTCCCGAAACCGGCAAACGCCGACGACATTCTCGCCGCTTTCCAGCGCGCAGAGGCGCCGCCGGGCAGCGTGACGCCCACCTTCGAGGCCCCCAGCCTGGCGCGAGCCGAGTGGGAACACATTCAGCGGGTGCTCGCAGATTGCGCCGGCAATGTCTCGGAGGCGGCGCGACGTCTTGGGGTGCATCGGCGTTCGCTGCAGCGAAAGCTGCAGAAGTATCCACCCAAACAATAGGGTTCTGTCGCCGGGTCAGCACCGGCGACGACCCAACATCACTCGCCGGAATTGGCCCGGGGGTTTGTGTAGGCCGGATTTTCCAGGAAGGTGGTGTCGGTGAGCGCTCTGAGGAAAGCGACGAGGTCATCGCGCTCTTGATCCGTAATAACGAAGCCGCTCACAAAAGCGCTCTTATACGGGTTCGAGCGGCCGTCCCCAGCGTATTGACCCTCTTCGATAACCCGACCTCCGGTCTCGTAGAAGCGAACAACCTCTTCAAGAGTGAGAATCGAGCCGTCGTGCATGTAGGGCGCAGTAACCTCGATGTTTCTCAGCGTGGGCGCCCTGAAGCGACCCATGTCATTCGGGTCCCCGGTGATGTCGTATAGCCCCGCGTTGTTTGTCGGATAGGCGCCCTCGCCGTCCACATTGTACAGCCCGGTGTTATGAAAGGTCAGCTCGACCAGGCTGCTGTTTGCGTGTGTGGTTGAGAAGCTGAAGTTGAAGCCGCCGTGGCAATGGTGACACTCAATCAGCTCCGAGAAGAAGAGATCCATGCCGCGCAGCTCAGACTCCGAGAGTGCGTCCTCGTCCCCTTGATAGGTGAATCGATCATAGGGCGAATTACCGGACACCATCGAGCGGACAAAGGACGCCAGCCCGTCGATCGCCGCGTCGAGAGTGATCGGGTCCACGGCGTCAGGAAAAGCGGCGGCAAAGAGTTCGGGGTAGAGCTCGTCGGCGCGCAGGCGGTCAAGGATACGCTCCTCGTTGCCGGTAACACCAAGCTCGACGGGAAACTCACCGAAGAGCGGTACAGCGATCTGGCGTTCCAGCGTGTCCAGAGCAGGATTCGCCCACGTGTAGGCGCTGTTGTACGCGGTGTTGACGAGAGCCATCGAGTTGCGCGCGAGTGTTTGCCCGGTGGAACCCTGCGGAACAGCAATTCCGTCGGCGAAAGCAAGCCGCGGCTCATGACAACTCGAGCAGCTCTGCGTGCCGTTCCCTGAGAGCTGTTCATCGAAGAAGAGGTGACGTCCCAGCGCAATCTTCTCAGCGGTCATCGGGTTGTCTGCCGGTACCGTCGGAGTGGGAAAACCCGGCGGCAGCTCGCCGTACCAGCCCTCGTGTTGCGCCCCGTCACCTTCGGCCTCATCGCAGCCCGCAACAGACGAAGCCGGCATCGGGATCAGGCAAGCGCCCACGAGCCATGCGAGGGACGATCGATGTGCTTTCTGCCGACGGGTCATGGCCGCGACCTACTCGATAAAGAAGAGGCTCTGGCAATCATCGAAACCGCAGGCCGTCGCAGAGCCGGTGGCGAAGTCCATGCCCATGTTCGCAAACACCGGGGTGCACTCGGCGGAGTCAGCAGGGTTCGACATGCAACCAAAGGGGCTCTCCGGAGTATCGGTTCGGATGTCGACATTCTCAAGAATCGCGCCAAGGTCCATGACCACGTTGTTTGTTTGCGCGTCGAAATCTGAGAACGTGTACGTAGGGCGGTTCGGGCGGGTGCAGGCTGAGGTTGGCGGCGCCGTCGCGCCGGTGCCTTCGCAGCCGGTGCTTCCGAGGTGGAAGAACCAGCGGTTCGCCGGGGCTTCGAGGTCGTTCAGCATATCGATACGAACAAACTTGTACCCGGTCTGCCAGACCCAAAACATCGACCCCACGTTGAAGGGAGCGGGCGCGGTCGCCGTGTCCTGATGGTTCAGCTCCTCGGGGATCCCCAGTGAGAAGCGCAGGCCCACGTAGTCACCCTGCGGCACGGTCCCACGCACCGAAGTGTTCGTTGGCGTGTTACCGTTCGCCGAGCACTCTGCCGTGCCGTCCTCGAAGTCGAGGAGCGCGACGTTCTGGCCCTGCCAGGTGCCATCCTCTTCGAGCGCGAGGGGGACGAATTCGCCGGCGCTCGACAGAAGCTGCACATCAGATACAAAGTAGCGAAAATCCTGGATTCTCATGCCGGATTCGGTCGACCCGACCCCGACATAGTCTGTCCCACACGCCACCTCCTGGCCGTTGACAACAGCGTCAAATTGAATCTCGACCGCCTGCTGTACGACAGGGTCCTCATCGTCAGCACAGCCGGACCAGATCAGGCCGCAGAAGGCGGCGGGTAGTGAAAGAAGAGTAAACCTGCGCATGTGCGTCTCCATAAATACCTGTGAGCGGGTGCTGCGGAAGCAACACGGCGAGGGTAGCGCTCAGACCTGCTGTCGGGAATGTGGCGAATTGTCGCAGGCAACTCCTAAACCGCATGCAGTTGCGTCATACCTTCACCGAGAGCTGCCCATCATGTGTATGCGTGCGCACACCGTGTTTTGAAGGCGGCGAGCGCGCATCCTTTCCCCAGCCCGCCTCCTCGGCTAGCCTGAAAGGCATGAGCGCATCGAAGCAGAATGCAGCCGGGGCCGGCCGTTGGTTGTGGGCCCTGGCCTGCACCGCCATCATGTATGCATTCTTCCTGATCAGCTCGCTCCGAAGCTCCGACGACTTCGAGTGCATTACGAACTCCTGGTGTTTGGACGCACCGCAGGATTCGCCGCTGATCGCGTTCTTTCGTACACTCGGCGTCGTGCTGGTGTTCCTTGCCATGATTCTTACGCTCCGCGCGTGCGGCTACCTGCTGGCTCGCGGCTGGATGCTCCTGGTCGGCGGCATGGTCATGGTCCTTCTCGGACTCGCCGCGTTCTGGATCTTCTTCTTCGCCGTCGACCCCGCCGAGCGCCCCGAAATCATACACATCCTCGTTATCGGCGGGCTCGGCATCCTGATGGGGGCGCCGATGGTGTATGCAAACGTAGCGGCAAAGTGGAAGAAGTAGGTGCCGGCAGCGACTGAGGAATTGGCGTGCCTCGGCCGCACGTTGCCACGAGCGCTCAATACCCACACACGGGACGCGCCATCCGCCGCGCAACGCGAACACACACAGAGCTCGTGGAGCGAATCCACCCCGCAACACGCCGACCGTTCACAGTTCGAGGAGCATGTTCTCGATAACGAGCCGACTCGACGGTTGCCGGTGACACCGGCTAACCGAGTTGCCTGTACCTCGATTCCCCGAAGCCGCCACCTTTGACCCGCCGGAGACAACCCCATGCGCAGCTACGATTCGTGGCGGCGGCTGCTCGCCGACCAGCCCCTGCCCACCGCGCTGATCGACCTGGACGCCCTCGACGCAAACCAGGACACGATGCTGGGCCTGCTCGCGAACGCACACACGATGCGCATCGCGTCGAAGTCGCTGCGCGTTCCCGCGCTCCTTCGCTACCTTCTGGCGCGCGGCGGCGACCGAATGCGCGGCCTTATGACCTTCAGCGCCCACGAGACCGCGTTTCTCGCAGAGCAGGGTTTCGATGACCTGCTGCTCGCGTATCCGATCTGCCGGCGCGACGAGGCAGCCGCCCTGGCCGCAGCGGCCGAACAAGCGGAGATTCGCTGCGTCGTAGATCACATCGACCAGGCCACGCTGCTGTCCGCGGCCGCAGAGGATGCCGGTACAACGCTGAAGCTCTGCGTCGACGTCGACGGGTCCCTGCGACCACGGGCCGGCGGCGGGCGCGCTCACTTCGGCGTGCGACGCAGCCCCATACGATCAGGCCCGGAGGCTGTGCGACTTGCCGAGGCCTGCGCCGGCCTCCCAGGCGTCAACCTGGATTCGGTGATGCTCTACGAAGCGCAGGTAGCCGGCGTCAGCGACGAGCGCGTACCGGGACTCGCGCAGCGCCTTGTCTCGCAGGCCAAACAAGCGGTCAAAGCGCGAAGCATACCGCTTGCCGCGCGACGACGGAGCGAAGTCGTGCACGCCCTGCAGTTGGCCGGTTTCAACGTGACACTCGTCAACGGCGGCGGAACCGGCAGCCTGCACAGCACATCGGCAGACCTAACGGTCACTGAAGTCACCGCCGGCAGCGGCTTCTTCTGCCCGCACCTCTTCGATCATTACGACAGACTTCCACTGCGGCCCGCCCTCTTCTTCGCACTCGGCGTCGTGCGCAGCTCTGACCACACACACATCACCTGCGCCGGCGGTGGTTACGTAGCCTCGGGCGCACCGGGCGAAGACCGACTGCCCAAAGCACACGAGCCGCAGGGTCTGAGAAGCGTGGGACTTGAAGGCTACGGCGAGGTGCAGACGCCCTTCGACCGCTCGCGGTGCGCGACACGCATCAATATCGGCGATCCGATAATCTGCCGCCCCGCAAAAGCCGGCGAGCTTGCGGAGCGCTTCCATTACTACGCGCTCATCCGAGACGATCGCGTCATCGACAGAGTGACAACCTATAGGGGCGCTGGGGCCACCTTCTATTGATCAGGTCAAACGTCGCGATTTCGGCGGATGGGGCGACTGCATCCCCGCCGGGAATCGCCGCGAGCTCGCCGGCCCCGAGTTTCTCCTGACGAAGGACCGGGTCCGCCGCGCGCAGTGTCGCTGTTGACGACCACGATCGCCCCACGTACTCCGGACGGGCAGCAAACAACGAAGTCGCGGCGATTCCTGCAATTCATCGGGTCCAATCCCGGATGGTGCGGCGACCATTCCTACGGGGGGAAAGCATGAAACATCAGCCAGGGTTCGGTTCATTTCGTCGCACAGGGCTATGCCTGTGCGTTGTGGCGGGGCTTTGCTTTGCCGCCGGCAATGCGTGGGCCGAGGACTCCATGGCAAGCGACGGAAGCGCCTCCGAAGTGCACGCAGACGACATGCCTGTGCACCTCTCTGCTGCCGTAGAAGCTGCCGCGGACGGGGAACCTGCGCCGGTCGCCGCGGAAGAGGACGATGGCATGTGGCCGCCCAATCGGATCATCCTCCTCGCCCACCTCGGGCTGGCAGGTCGCGCCAACTTCGATCTCGTGAACAGCGACGCAGAAGAGCTGCTCGACCTCCCCAGCCTGGACCTGGATCTGGTCATCGGAGGCAGCGCGCGATTCGACTGGTTTGAGCAGGGCTCGGCGCTGGCAGTGAGCGTCGGCCTCGGAGCCTTCGCCTGGAAGCCCGAGGCACCCGAGGGTTTCGATGACTCGGAATTCGACATCAAGTCGCGAATCTTCGCGCACCTGGCCCTTCAGGTTCGCGTGCGGGCATCACTTCTGGACGACCATCTGGAGCTGTACGCAGGCGTTCCGATCAACCTCGGCCTCAGCATCCTTCCCAGTGAAGGCGAGGCAGATGGCAGCATCGGCTGGGGCGTAGGCCTCGGCGCGAACGCCGGCGTCTTCGCATTCTTCACCGACAATATCGGCATCAACGTAGAAGGCGGAATCAGCTACACATTCCTCTTCCACGACGCGACGCCCAGCAATCCCGATGACGACTTGAGGGTCCGCATCATCGTTCGCCAGGTCCTTGTGAGCGCCGGACTCGTGTTCCAGTTCTAAGCACCTTCGGCGGCAGCTACTCCGTTGCCGCCGGCGAGTGCTACGGCATGCCGCGCGCGCGTGCCGGGTCGCGCGGAACCGAGCGGCTTACATCGAGCAGACGCACACGATGGAGTCGTCGCCGGGCATTCCTGTGGGGCCACAGGTTCCTGTCGTCTCTCTGGAGCAGATGCAGGAGTCGCCGTTGTTGTCGCAGCGGTTGCTTCGGCGGCTTGCCTCGGGCTCTGTTCGCTGAATGCCGACGCACCGACACTCGCCGTTGCGCACGTTTGCTGCGGAGTCGTCGTCGGTGCTGCGGCAACAATCGAAGCAGGTGTCGATGTCGCCGTCGGCCTCCTCGCAGATGAACCAGTCCTGATACGTGTACGCGCAGCCGCAGTCGCCGAGGGCTACCAGCGCGGTGTCGAAGGACAAACTGTCGCAACAGGTAGAGCAGGTCTCGAGCTCGGACTCGCCCTGACACGAGGTCGTGAAGTCATAGTCCGCGCGGCTGGGAATGAACTCACTGGCCTCACAGCCCCAAAGCGAGGCGGCGAACAGTGCGACGCAGCCAAGCGCAAGCAGCGTTCCCGCTCGACTACTGACCCCTCTACCGATTGACGAATTCGCTTGATCGCTGCCCATGTCTGCCTCCCGTTCATGATGGACGCAAAGCCCGCAGCGAAACTGCTCCGCCTCCGCGATGCATCGTGCGCTACTATCGGAGGAAACGGCGGTCAAAGGAGGTGACCGCCAGACTCCTGGGGCAGCTGCTGCGACAATACACGATGTCTCAGCGGGTAGCCGCTTCTCTCGCAGGCAGGACTGTGGCACTGCTGCCGATACCGGCCTGCGGCAGATCACGTACGGG
>JAUICO010000224.1 GCA_030427825.1 bacterium
CCCTGAGGATGCGACACGATTCAAGGTGGGTGATGAGGTTTCCCTACTTCCCGGCCCCTACTGAAGTGTTGACCATCAAAATCGAACAGTCACCCGACCGTACCTTGGCCGGCAGCGGGCAGCTGCGACAACGTCCTCGCAGGCATGTGGTGTGTCGCACATATGCAGGCATCCGGATAGCCATTGGCGACATCCCAAGACCGAAAACATATTGGTTCCACGACCAACGGGCCACCTTCGAGCGACCGCTTCGAGCCGCGTAAGCTGAGGGGCGACCAAAGCGACGTCTGCCTTCACGAAGTTGCGCAGTCCACATCTCCGACCTCTTTAGAAACGACGTTCCGTCGGAGACGGCAGCGGCGCCAACGTGAATGAGTGCGCCATGTCCAGCGCTGCACAACAAGACGATCGACCTGACGTCACGGCTTCGCCGTGATACCCTCCCTTCGGTCGGCGCAGGTCATCGTCGAAACGTTGTGTGGATTTGGCAGCGGGTAGCTTTGGGGTTGTGCTTCCGGGGCGCTCCGATGTCGCCCTGCCGTCAATCGGCTTGCGCTTCGATGAGTTCTCGACGGCAATCGCAGCATCGGTCCATGCGGCCTGCCCGCTCGCCACGGTGATTCTGTGTGTCGCTCGAGAAATTTTTTCGATTTCGTCGATGTCGGCTCGGTTTCGAAATGAAGCGGTGCCCTGCTTTGGCGTGCTCGCTCCTTGATCCTCGGTGTCGGCTCGCAGCGAGCGGGCTGAGGTGCTCATGCCCGGCCGTACGATCTGTACCGCTGCCGCCGCGAAATCCCGCCCGCTCGACAGACCGCGGATGAGCTCGCCGTGCAGGCGCGTCGAGGGTTCGCCGACGATTCTGGTGCAAGGTCGCGTCGCAGACCGTCGGCCTGCATGCTGCCGAAGCGAGGCTCGCGACGCAGCGCGGACGAGGCTCGCATCCAGCGGCGGCGCCGGCTTCCGAAGAGACACGAACCACTGCGCAGAACGAAGGTCGGGCAGGGATTCGGGCGGTTCGCTCCCCGATAGCGGCCGTAACGCTCGCCACGCGCAGATGGGTGACAGGCCGTTGTGACTGTCTTCAGGTCCGCCTCAACTGCCCACGATCGGCCTGTCTACGGGCTGCGGCGAAGGGCTCGCTATCGACAGTTCGGCGTGGGTCGCTGAGTAACCTCGGCGTAGCCTGCCCCGAATGACGACAGCCGGCGCTTGAACGGCAGGCGTTCGGGCGGCTCGCAATGCGACGATGAAGACGCTCGCGAAAACTTGTGGCGACGCAGGCCCGTTGCTGGGCGGCCGGCGCTTCATTTGCGACTACCGCGACAACCGTTCACTCGTCCGGCTACGAGGCGGCTCACAAAGGCAGCTTCGTTCGGCTCGCTGTGACGATCGGGGCGTCTCGCTGTCACGAGCCCACACAACCACGCGATCATGCTGACGCCAGCCCTGCGGGCTGGTACCCTGCGACGGCTCCGCCGTCTCCGGCGCAGCATATCGCACGGACGTTCTGTCGACTCGTGTTCTCCGAGACTCCCGCGTCACTCCAACGCGACTGTTTCCGTCCCTCCACACGATCACAAACGAACAATCGCGCAATCAGAGCGGCGGTGACACAACAGGCATCTTGCATTTAGTTGTCGTCCAGCTCCGTCGCGAAGCCTCGTTGTTGCAGGTATAGCTGGGCCTCACGCGTCCAGCCTGAAGACGCCCCGTTCGGCTGAAAGACGCGCGACGGTTTGTCGTGACCATAGATGCCAACGACAGCCCAAATGCGATGCCGTTCGGACAACTTTCTCGCCAGAGCTGATGTTACGAGTGGAAG
>JAUICO010000005.1 GCA_030427825.1 bacterium
CACCGACGACGATGTACCGGACGATCTCGGTGTCGATGCAAACTGCGACGGTGTCGACGGCGTGCTCACACAATCCATATTTGTCGCCACAACTGACAACGGCGGCGCAGCGTCAAACGACGGTACGATCGACAGTCCGGTGGACTCGATTCAGGCGGGCATCGACCTCGCAGCGGCGTGCCCGGGCGGGCCCTGTGACGTGTTGGTGAGCGCGGGCACTTTTCGAGGGTCAATCGCGCTGGCACACGGAGTCAGTCTATTCGGCGGCTACGACGGCTCCACCTGGATACGCGACCTTGCAGCGAATGAAACAACAATTGAGGGTACTGATGACAAAGCTGTCGCGCTTTCAGGGGCACAGGAGAGCGCGACTCTGAGCGGTCTTCGCATTGTAGGCCGACGGTCTGCTCCAGCCGCAGAGGCATCCTTCGCTGTTTGGGCTCACAACAACACTGGAACGTTGACAATTAGAAGGAGCATTATCGAGGGCGGAGATGCCGGACACGGCACTGATGGCAGTAACGGTGCCTCCGGTGCCGACGGCGCCAACGGCGAATCGCCGGGCACGTCAGCAGCGCCCAATTCCAGCGGCGGCGGTGGCGGCTCCGTCGCATGCGCCAACAGCGGTGGCAATGGCGGCACTTCGTTTGACTGTGGCACAAGTTCCGGAACCGCGGGCGAAGGGTTCAATGCCGGAGCAGGCGGCGATGGCGCACCGTCGTTCTGCGATTGCGGTTGCTTTGGAATCGCAGACAATGGGGTTCCGGGGGACGACGGTGGCGCAGGGGCAAGCGGTTCCAATGGAAGCAGCGGTCTGTCGTCAATGGACGACACCGGGACAATCGGGGCGGATGGTGCCTGGTCCTCGGCCGTTGGATTACCAGGCGGATCCGGCACGTCAGGGGACGGTGGCGGCGGCGGCGGCGGCGGAACATTTGATGACGATGCCTCTTGTTGCCTGGGGTTGGGCGACAAAAAGTTTGGCGGCGGCGGCGGCGGCGGCGGATCCGGAGGTTGTTTTGGTATCGGCGGCTCACCAGGGCTCAACGGCGGTGCAACGATCGCTGTACTGAATTCCAACTCGAACATTGTTATCCTGGATTCGCGTGTGATTCGCGGAAACGGCGGAGATGGCGGCGCGGGCGGCGATGGCGGCGACGGTGGCCTTCCCGGATTTGGTGGTGCAGGCTCGCCTGCGTTTCCGTTCGATCTCGACGGTAACGGCGGCCCCGGAGGGCGTGGAGGCGACGGCGGTGGCGGTGGCGCGGGTTCAGGGGGGCCAGGCGGTTGCGGTGGCCCCAGTGTGGGGGTCGGCAATGCAGGATCTGCAGTCACTACGATCACCAACGTCGAATTCAGTCGCGGACGTGCAGGCGAAAGGGGGTTTGGCGGGCGCGGCGGGCGCTCAGGTTCAGGTTCACGGGCCGCGGACGGTCCTGCCGGCTGTAGTGCGAATGTCCGCGACGTGATCGAATACTGAAGATGGTCTCGATCGACTTGGTTGAACGATTGCGCAGAAGATTGCATCAGTTCAAGGAGTTGAACGAGGACGTTTGCGGCGCATTTTCGATGCCGGACAATGTGCACGCTCCGCATTTTGGAACTAAGGATTCACTCACCGTAGCCAGCCTCCGCTGCAAAGTGGACCACCAGTTTGGTGAGAATCGAGCCGTACAGTATCGACACCTTGCCTGCGCGGGCTTTCGAACGTGCCTTGAAGGATAGTGGAGTCATCGTACGCAACGTTGGCGGAACGTGTGCGACGATCCTTACTACGCATTTCACCAAACATCCGGTACGAGACATGCTACCTCATCACGTAATCATGTTGTGTATCAGCAGCTCACTGTTTGTCGCAGCTGGCTGCTACGATCTACAGATCGATTGCGACACCGACTCCGATTGCGTCGCCTTCTCCGACACCGAGCCGCACGTGTGTCGCTACCGCCACTGCATCCCGGAGACGATCGCGTGTCAGCCCGCCCATGGCGGTGCTGGCTGCACAGCGACGGAGACAAACATCTGCGGTGGAGACGCTGTCCTTGGCGGAGTTCCCGGCGAAGCCTGCGGGCCCTGCGAAGACGGCGTTTATGTCTGCATCAATGCCAATGAGGTGTGGTGCCGAGAGCCGTCTAATGCGGATGTTTGCGGAGGCTGCGGACGCATCACATCGGTGCCACAGTCGGCGTGCGGACCTTGCGGGGACGGGGCCTGGGGCTGCGGTATCGACGGCGGGCTCGTGTGCACCGGCACAACTGAAGTCAACGAGTGCGGCGGCTGTACTGAGCTCGGGGTGGACCCGGATTTCATATGCGAAAGTGGTGGCGTGTCGGGCGTCTACGCCTGCTCAGCTGCCGACACCGTTGTGTGCGTCGGATTCGGCGATACGGTGTGTGACACCGGCGATGACCCCAATGTCCGGGTCGGAGCGCCGTGTGGTGTATGCTCGTCGGGCCGAATGGGCTGCGTTGAAAACGGGGTTCTGGAGTGCCTCGGCAGCAACCCCGATCTCAACGCCTGCGGTGGTTGTGCACCGCTGCCCGGACGACCCGGAGCTCCGTGTGGGCGCTGCGGCGAATGGGAGTGTGGCAACGACGACAATGCACTGAGGTGCAACGAAGCGAGCAATTTCTGCGGTGGGTGCCTGGCACTTGCCAACGTTCCCGGAACACCCTGTGGCGGCGGGGGCCTCTGGGCCTGCACCGGCACTGAGGACGTCACATGCGGTCCGGCTGGCGCAAATCTCTGCGGCGGCCTCGAACCACTTGTCGGCGGGGTTCCCGGCATTGAGTGTGGGGTATGCGGCGACGGCATCACGATCTGCGCGTCTCCAAACCTTGTCGTTTGCGTCGACGACCGCGATCAGAACGCCTGCGGAGGGTGCGGACTGCTTTCGGGCGTACCCGGCACCGAGTGTGGGCTGCATCACCGATGGCGCTGCGAGACCGGTTCGACAGATGTCATATGTGCGCCTGAAGACTCTTCCGAGTGTGCGCTGGTGACGCAGTGTGGATTCGATGATGGTTGCTGCCCGGCAGACTGTACAGAAGACAATGACATGGACTGCGCCGCATCCTCGCTGCTGCAACTCAGCGCGAGCGAAGGGTCGTTCCCTGATCGGGTTGAGCTGTCGTGGAACCCGATTGCCGGCGCGACGGAGTACGTCGTGTTCCGAAACAGCACGACCATTGCGTCGGTATCGGATGTTCGGTTCTCGGACACCGGCGCAAGCGCGCCTACCATTGACACCGGCGCAATCATTGCCTCCGACGGCGTCTCTCACACGCGCGTCACTGTCTCTGCGCCAGACATCCAGGTCTTCGACGGCGACATGACAGAGTATCGAGTGTCGGCGCGAAATGGCACGAACGAACTGTCCTCGGATAGCGCGATTGGATTCCGTGGCACCGGTAGCGTCCTCATTCAGTGGCAGTCTCACGATGGCGATCAGAATTGGGACGACGTCGGCGTATCCGGCAGCCTCGCAGAAGATCCTCTTCCGCCGGCTCGCGGAACCACGCGTTGGTATCGGGCGCGCGTATCAATGCCGGGTGCCGTCACAGCAACTTCTGACCCGGATGCCGGATTCCTGGCAACCTGCTCAGATGGAGAAAAGAACGGGGATGAGAGCGCCGTAGACTGCGGCGGCTCCTGCGGCCCATGCGCCACACCAGGTTTCGTCACCGTGGAAGCTCAGGTTGCGCTCCGCGGACGAGGCCTAACCATCGATATTCCCCTGGTTGCCACCGACGACTTCGACACAACAATACGTGTCGCAACCGCGCCGGCGTGGCTGACCTGGAACGACGAGACGCATTCGTTTGCCGGCATGCCGACGAGTCGCGACCTGGGTGCGCACGCGATCGAACTCTCGCTCGAGAGTGAGGATAGCACCGTCGTTCACGACACCATGCTGATTGACATTGAAGTGCGCGAAGAAAGGGCCGTGGACGTTGAAATGGGATGGACTCACGGGTGTGCACTCCTTGAGTCCGGCAACATGCGGTGTTGGGGGTTGCTCGCCATTGATGATGGTGCGTCCTCGCGGAATCCCCATTCGCCGTGGCTGGGGTACGACGCATTGGGACGACTCGGCACGGACCTGCCACCGGGAATCGGCGGAGACATCGATGTCGGCGAAGAGGCTACGGGACTGGCCGCTGGAGCAGAGCATACGTGTGCTCTACTGGCAAATGGTGAAGTGCTGTGTTGGGGAGAAGGCAGTGGCGGCGCGTTGGGCAATGGCTCACCTGAAGATGTTGGCGATGATGAACGAGTCACCGAACAAGAAGCCGTTGAGCTCCCCACACGAGCACTCGACATTACCGCTGGAATTGCCCACACATGCGTCGTCTTGGATGGGGGCGGCCTTCGCTGTTGGGGCGTTCACGACTTCCCCGCCGCTGAGAACGTTACATTCGGCCTTGAGGGGTACCTGACCGGCATGTTGGGGCTCGGACTATCTGCCCCGGCGGTCTTAGGCGACAACGAACCAGTTAGCGCCATTCCAAATGTGCCCCTACCGGGGCCAGCGATGAAGGTGGACGCCTTCTTCACGCACACCTGCGCCCGCCTACAAGGTGGCACAGTGTCGTGTTGGGGGTTTCAACCGGATGAGTCCCCTCACCTGGGCTATCAAATCGACGGCCCGGTCGGTGACGACGAAACGCCTGATGCGGCAGGGGCGTTACAGCTGGGCTTCCCTGTCACAGAGCTCGCGGTAGGATCAAACCAAACCTGTGCGCTTCTCGGAAGTGGCAGTGTCGCATGCTGGGGTGAGGTTCTTGAAAGTGGCAGCAACACGTCGGCGACGCTGTTTGGCTTCAACTCGACATCGGAACGTGTTGAGGTCCTAGTTTCCCCAATTCAATTCGAAGTAGTCGATGTCGGCTTCGCAACAACATGTGGGGTTCGGGAGAATGGAGATGTACTTTGCTGGGGATTCTCGAATGGCGGATACCTGGGTTCAGACCGCGGACCCACCGGGCTAGCCGACCTGCTACCCAGTGACAGGTTGGCTCTTCCCGAACCAATGACCGACTTGAGCACCGGCTATCTCGGACCCTGCGCCATCTCGAATTCGGGCCGAGTCTATTGCTGGGGCGCCATGGGCGGCTGGCCGGAAGAGACTGCACCACCACCGGGCGAATGGCGAACTGCCGACGAAATCCAACCTCTGGAACTAACAAACTTTCGCCCACGATTGCGCAACCGCCTGCCACACGCGCTGCGCGCCAACCAATCCTATACATTTTCCCTCGAACAGCTCGCAGACGACCACGATATCATCACTCACGAGTTTACTCTCCCCGCATGGCTGCGCTTCGATGATGCTACAAACTCTCTCGTTGGAACGCCTCCGAATTCCGGCGTGTACACTGTATCCGTAGACGCCTTCGACGGACTCTTCACCGAGACGGTTACTACCGAGCTTCGGGTGGTTGGCAGCGACGACGTGATCACTGACGTGGACGCAGGCGCAGAACACGTCTGCGCGCAATTTGCCGACGGAAGCGCGCGCTGCTGGGGTACAAATGGGAGCGGGCAACTGGGGCTCGGTCACACGGACGACATCGGCGATGATGAACACCCGAACAGCGAGGCTCGCGTCGACTTCGGGATCCCCATCGCAGAGCTCGCAGCGGGCGGGGCGCACACATGCGCGCGCCTCAATGACGGTCAAATCAGGTGTTGGGGAGACAACAGCCTCGGCCAACTTGGAAACCCGTCGAACAACGGAGTGGGCGCTACTACGCAGGCGTCAACCGCTGCAGCAACAAACATTGGCGGACCCGCGACACGCATTGTGGTCGGCGATTCTCACACGTGCGCGCTCCGCGACGACAACGCCGTGCTCTGCTGGGGAAGCAACGCAAGTGGTCAGCTCGGCACTGGTTCGCAGGAAAACGTAAACTCGCCGCTGGACGCTGGTAGCGTCGACCTTGGTCGAGCTGATTCAATCGTTGATATCGCCGCGGGTACCTCGCAGACCTGCGTCCTGTTCGCCAACAGCGACATTCTATGCTGGGGAGACAACACGGCAGGTGTGCTGGGCTCGAACCACATCGGGCTGCTTGGCGACGACGAAACACCAGCAGAGGTAGTGGGGGCCTCGTTCACGGTGCCCGATGCAGTCTCTTTAGCAATCGGGGATGAACACGCATGCGCACGCACGAGCTCCGGACCACTCTACTGCTGGGGTAACAGTGACGCCATCGGTGACGGACTCGGAAACGATGCCGTGCTCGGACCAATTGACCATGGCGCCGTCTCCCTGGCGGGCGATGCAGCCGCCGTGGCCGCGGGAAAATACCACACCTGCGCGATCATCGATGCCGGAGCACTCCGTTGTTGGGGATCCGGCGCAGAAATCGGCTCTGGTCTCGCCGCTGGGATTATCATCGGCGATGACGATGTCCCAACGAGCATCGCACCCGTTGATGTGGGAGCGTCAGTTGTCGACGTCGCTGCGGGCGACGGCTTCACCTGTGCCCTGCTCGCGACGGGTGGCGTCCGCTGCTGGGGGCGCTTCCGTCCGGCACTCGGCCTTGGAAGCCTGAGGAACGTCGGAGACAACGAGGCCCCGTTTCGAGTGCGCGAAGTCGAAGTGTACGACTGACAGGGCCCTACCCGAAGCGCCCCATCACCCGGACAGCAACAGGCCCGAAAGTGTTCGCTCGCGTAGCTGCCATTTTCTGATTCCCTCGTCTCTTGGCTGGCGAGCGCCGAGCGCGGCCTGACCTGCCGGGTACAGCTGTCTGGGCGCTCGCAGTTGCGGCGATGTACTTACCAAGATCGCTTCTGCTTGCTCCCAGCGCCATCAGTGCTCGCAAAACCAATTCCAGCGACACTCCCGGGTGCTCTGCTTCAATCTTGGCAACACGCGATTGGCTCGACCCCATGGTGTTGGCAAGTTCAGACTGTGTGATGCCCGTTGATGCCCGCATGCGCCTTACGCGAGCACCCAATGCGCTTCGAATATCCAGCAGAGTCGCTTCACTCGCTGTCAGGCCTGCAAACTCATCTGCATTGCCGACCGCCCAACCCGCCGCTTTGAGCGCGCTCTTCTTCTTAGATCTCATCTCAGTCCCTCCGTTGCTCAGTCGTAGGATTTCAACCGCACTCTCGCAGATTCGATCTCCTTCTTCGGCGTCTTCTGACTCTTCTTGGGAAATACTCCCACAACAATGATCGCGTCGGCGTCCACGCGATAGATGAGTCTCCAATCGCTTCGCCCGTCCGGGATGCGGAGCTCGTGACATCTGGTGCCAATCGAAGGCATTGGTCGACTGTCCGGCATCGACAACACATCACCGCGCTGCGGGGCTCGGAGAAGGAATCCTGCCAGCAACCTTGCCCTCTTCGAAAATTGGGGGTGTCTTCACTTCACTGTGTAGCGATACAAGCGGCTTGTGCGTCGGACTCATCAAACGATTTTTATGTCTCATCGGACATAGAAGAGCAAACCCTGTGTGTAGCGCTGAGCAGTGAACAGATCCAACGAACAGATGGTAGGGTCGCCAGACTTGCCATCTGTCACAACGCGGACACGCACCATCCACCGGAATCCATCGATCACTGCAGCGTCACCGCACCCGCTGCACCGGATCCCGTGTGGACACCACCCATCCTCAGCCCTACGATAGCGACATGTCTTCAGGCGCTCACAAGCTCGGCGACCGTCGCCCGACCTACGCGGACATTGTCGCGCTACCACCCAACGTGGTCGGCGAAATCATCGCCGGACAGCTGGTCGTAAGCCCGCGCCCGGCAATCCCCCATGCAAACGCATACGCAGAGCTGCTGAGTGTGCTCCGTGGGCCATTCCACCACGGTATCGGGGGTCCCGGCGGATGGTGGATTCTCGCGGAGCCGGAGCTCAGCCTCGATGTCGATCCGAACTTCGATCCGATCGTCCCCGACCTCGCCGGATGGCGACGCGAGCTCCTGCCCACCCTGCCTTCGACTGCGCAGATGCATGTAGCTCCCCAGTGGGTGTGCGAGATCCTCTCGCCGTCGACCCGCCGCCGAGACCGGGTGCTGAAACTGCCCTTCTACCAGCGAGCCGGCGTCGATCACCTGTGGCTCGTCGACCCCGACGACCTCTCGCTTGAGGTCTTTCACCTCGCAGAAGACGCCGTAACCCGCGTCGGCGGCTGGGGCGGTGATGCGCTCGTCAAGGCGGCTCCCTTCGACGCCATCGACCTCAACCTGGCGCTGCTGTGGGACCTCGGGGGCGAGCCGGAAGCCGAGCTACCGGCGGCAGTCGACGAATGAGACCCGATTCCCGGTGTTCGTGCAGTTTCGCGCTGACCTCCGGATCCGCCACACTCACATCGTCGCGCTGACCCCCGGATCTGCCGCATCTTCGCGCTGATCGCCCGGATCGGCTATGATGCGCTGCCGAGAACACCCTGGGGGGATTTGTGAAGTACCAACGCCTGCGCGTCGATTGCGCCGCGCTGCTGACAGTAACGCTGATCGCTTCCTTCGCGATCACCCTGACCGCGTGCAAGTCAGACTCCGCCCCAAGCGCGGGCGAGGTTGGTGCCGAGTGCAGCGGCGACAGCGAGTGCAACGACGGATTGGAGTGCGTGGCGGGCGCCTGCGCCGAGCGGGTGATTGACGGCAGCGACACCGGCGTCACTGACGTCGGCACAGATGCGGCCGATGATACGGAGACCGGCGACGACGCAGACACCGGCAGCGATACAGAAGTCGGCAACGACGCGGACACCGGCCCTGAAGACGGCACATTCCGCGGCCCCTGCGAGCAGGACATCGACTGCTTCGAGAGCACGCTCTGCATCGTCACCGCAGATGGCTCCCGCTGCTCGCGGCTCTGCGATGGTGATGGCGACTGCGCCCCCGACTGGGAGTGCCGACTGCTGGCAAACTCATCAGGCGACGTCTCCGAAATCTGCGTCCCACCGGCTGACGTCCAGTGCAACTCGTGCGCCGTCGACCTGGACTGCGGCGGCGGCGACAACCGATGCGTTGATTTCGCGGACGGCCGGTTCTGCGCCGAGGGCTGTGGTCCGGATGCGCCCTGCGGCGAAGGCTTCGGCTGTGAATCCGTGAACGTCGAAATCGATGGTGCTCTCGCGGTGGCCGACCAATGCGTCCCCAACAGCGGTTTCTGTGGCGACTGTGTGGACAGCGATGGCGACGGATATGGGCGTGGCTCCGGGTGCATCGACACAGATTGCGACGACACATTGACCGGCGTGTACCTCGGTGCGCCCGAGATCTGCGATGACTTCGACAATGACTGCGACGACGAGATCGACGAAGACTTTGCGCTGGATTTCGACCCCTCAAACTGTGGCGCCTGCGGAGTCGCGTGCGACACCACCAACGTTGCGACGGCAGCCTGCGTGTCCGGACAATGCCAGATCCTCGCGTGTGACGACGGCAGCGGCGACTGCGACGGCGACCCATCCAACGGATGCGAGACAGACACCGACGACAGCACACAGCACTGCGGCGCCTGCAACGCGGGCTGCGACATCAACAGCGGCAGCGGCGGCTGCATCGATGGTGTCTGCACACTCGACAGCTGCGCCGATGGTTTCGGAGACTGCAACAATGACGCCACCGACGGTTGCGAGACGAACCTCGCGATCGACGAGGGCAACTGTGGCGCCTGTGGGGCCGTGTGCGAGTTCGACGGTGGCGAGGGCGTGTGCATCAGCGGCATCTGCACGCTGGACGACTGCGAAGCCGGGTCCGCCGACTGCAATCTCGACGCCACCGACGGATGCGAAGTCTTCGTCGATCGGGACCCCACGAACTGCGGCGACTGCGGCATCGCCTGCAGCACAAGCAACACCGCACCGATCTGCGACGGCGGCAGCTGCGTGGTCGACTGCTTCGCCGACACGGACGACTGCAACAACGACGCCACCGACGGATGCGAAGTCTCACTGCTGACCGATGTCACAAACTGCGGCGCATGCGGCACCGTGTGCGCCTGGCCGCAGACCGTCGAACAATGCGTCGCCGGCGCATGTGAGTGGAGCGCCTGCGAGCCGGACTTCTGGGATTACAACGGCACCTACGATGACGGATGCGAGTTCGCCTGCGCAGGCAACCCCTTCGAAGTCGACACGCCGGACCTGGACGGCGGCGCTGTGGACTCGGACTGCGACGGCATCGACGGCGATATCGAAGAGGCGGTGTTCGTTTCGACAACCGGCCTCGATGACTGGGACAGCGGCACCGCCGGTCAGCAATGCGGTTCCATCACCCGGCCCTGCGCGACGATCAACGCGGGTATCACACAGGCGGTGGCCGTATCACGCAGCCAGGTGCTGGTCGCCGAAGGCACCTACACGGAGCACCTTCAGCTGGTTGAAGGCGTCAGCATTTACGGTGGCTACAGCGACTTCTTCAGTGTCCGCAGCGACACCACCAACGTCGAGGTGCGCGGCACCACCGCCGACACCGTCGCGCTCTCTGCGAGCGGCGTGGCCGCCGCGACCTATGTGAACCGCCTGAGCCTGCGCGCACCTTCGGTGACATCCTCAGGCGCAAGCTCGGTCGCCGTCACCATCGATGACAGTCCGGGCGTGCGTATCGTCCGCTGCGTTGTCAGCGCAGGCAACGCCGGCCACGGGATCGGCGGTGACGACGGGACGGGAGGCACCGATGCAAGCTCAGGCGGCAGCGGCGGCGGCGCGGGCAACTGCGCAAACGGCACCGGGGGCGGCGGCAACGGCGGCGACGGAAGCACCGCAGGCTGCGGCGGCGGCAAAGGCGGCGGCGGCGGCAGCGGAAACGGAAACGGCGGCCCGGGCAGCGAAGGCGGCACCGGGAACACCTGCGGCGCAGCGGGCAGCGCAGGCAACGCCGGGCCCACCGGAAGCACAGGTGCCTTCGACTGTCGGGGCGCCGGAACTGGCGGAAACGGCGGCCCGGGCGGCGTTGGGCCCGACGGCAGCGACGGCGGCGGGGGAGCAACCATCACGCTGAACAGCAACCTGATACCCATCGCCGAAGACGGCGGAAGCAGTTCTGACGGCGGCGGCGGCGGCGGCGGCGGCGGCGGCGGCGGCGGCGGCGCCCAGGGCAACGCATGTGGCGCGGGCGGCGGCGCGGGCGGCGGCGGCGGCGGTGAAGGCGGCGGCGGCGGAACCCGCGGCACCTCGGGCAGCGGCGGCGGCTCGTCGATCGGAATCGTCGTTGCCGGCAGCCCCGGATTCACGTTGAAAGACACCACGGTCACCAGCGGCGCGGCGGGGAACGGCGGGCGCGGAGGCACCGGCGGAGCCGGTGGCACCGGCGCAGGCGGCGGCGGTGGCGGCACCAACAATACCTGCAATGGGGGCGACGGCGGCAGCGGTGGACCCGGCGGTACCGGAGGCCGTGGGGGCCATGGCGGCGGCGGACGAGGCGGCGACTCCGCCGCAGTGTGGATGACCGGCTCAGAGCCATGGACCCAGAGCGGCAACACGCTCACTTCGGGCGTCCCCGGCGGCGGAGGTGCTTCTGCCGGCAACCCCGGCGCCGACGGTGAATCCGGATCCGGCGGCGTTCTGATCTACTAGGGCCCGGTGACATGCCGCAGCGCGCTGCCCTGTGTACGTGCGCGGGATTTGCCGCTACGGCGCTCCCGTTCCCCCAGACCCCGGACGCAATCCGTGAAGACCTGGCACGCATGCACCCGCTTTGACCTCTCCGAATTCACGTCGGCGCCGGAGCGCGACACCGTGAGGCAGGAGCTCAACTGTACGCCGGAACGCCTCTTCGATATCTTTGAAGACCCGCATTCGTGGACGCAGTGGGCGACGGGCCTGGACCACGTGGAGTGGACCTCTCCAAAGCCCTTCGGCGTCGGCACCACCCGCATCGTGACTTTTGTCGGCGGGATGCAGATCTGGGAGGAGTTCATCGCCTGGGAACGCGGACGCCGCCTCTCCTTCATCGTGCCCCGGGCGACAAAGACCACCTTCGAGCGCTTCGGCGAAGACTACTACGTGGAGCCGCTCGGTGCCGAGCGCTGCCGACTGACATGGACCCTTGCATTCAACCTCAACGGCCCCGCAAAGTACCTGCAGGCCGCCTCCCGTCCCCTTCGCTCAGTCGCCATGCGAAAAATGTTTCGTGACCTCGCGGGATACGTGGACTCTATGCAATAGACGCACAGAAGGACCGAAGCGACGGAGAGATGCGATGAAGTGGGAAGACGGGCGCCGCAGCGAGAATGTGCAGGATCGGCGTGGACAGACCGCCCGACGAGGCGGCATGGCGCTCGGCGGCGGCGCCATCGTGATGCTCCTTGTAGGCGTGCTCATGGGCAAGAGCCCCGGCGAACTGATGCAGATGCTGGTACAACAGCAGCAGTCCGGCGGAGGCGGCCAGGTCACCGAGTCGCACCAGCCGAGGTCACCCGAAGAGGACCGCCTGGCAGACTTCGTGAGCGTGGTCCTCGCGGACACCGAGGATACCTGGAACGCGATCTTCCGACAGAAATTCGGCCGCGACTACGAAGAGCCCGATCTGGTGCTCTTCACCGGCGCCGTGGAGTCCGCGTGCGGCTTCACCTCAGCGGCGGTCGGCCCCTTCTACTGCCCCGGCGACCGGCAGGTGTACATCGACCTCGCCTTCTTCGGAGAGCTGGACAGGCGCTTTGGCGCACCCGGCGACTTCGCCCAGGCCTACGTCGTGGCCCATGAGGTCGGACATCACCTGCAGACTCTCCTGGGAATCTCGCAACAGGTACATCAGCAGCGGCGCCGCGTAAGCGAAGTTGAAGGCAACGCGCTGTCGGTACGCCAGGAGCTGCAGGCGGACTGCTTCGCCGGTGTCTGGGCCCACCACGCTGACCGTACACGGCACATCCTTGAGGCGGGGGACGTTGAAGAGGGCATGCGCGCCGCTACCGCGATCGGCGACGACACGATCCAGCGCCGCTCACGAGGCAGAGTATCTCCCGAAAGCTGGACGCATGGTTCATCGGAACAGCGCGTCCGCTGGTTCCGCACCGGCCTGGAGACCGGCGACATGGACCGCTGCAACACCTTCGAGGCCGCCCGACTCTGAGGCTCGGACCGCTGCGGAACGACCCGTGACCAGCTGCCGGCACGGGGCGCCGCGACATTCGCCTTGCGCCGAGGCGGTGTGAGCGTATGCTGTTAATGAACCGCACTCTGTACGGGTGCGATGGCTGACTCGCAGGTCAAGCCGACCCTCGCTGCTACTCCGATCGCCTTCCACGTGAGTGGAAAACTGCGGCGTGTCGGCACATGTACCCGCTGAGCGCGGCTGGAGCATTGGATACATTGCGATTTCACGCAGAACAAAGTGGTGCTTGGCGAACGGCCGAACAGACTCTGGTTCTGGCGGGTCGCTACATCATCGAGCGGCAGCTCGGGATTGGCACTTTCGGCACGGTGTACCTCGGCCGGCGCATCGCGAGTCCGGACCAGCAGGTCGCCGTCAAACTGCTCCGCAGAGACCGGCATGATCCAAACTGGACGCGGTGCCTTGAGAAAGAAGCGGCCGCGCTTGAGGCCGCCTCCGATCGACACCTCATTGAAATCGAGGAGTACGGCTACCTCTTCGACGGCCGCCCTTTCCTTGTCCTTGAGTATGTAGCCGGCGAGACCATCGCCGACCTGCTCGCGCGAGAAGGCGCATTTCGCATTTCGGACGTTTCGCGCATTGCGATTCAGACGCTGCGGGCCCTCGAGGCCCTGCATCACGCCGGGGTCATCCACAACGACATCTCGCCGGGCAATATCTTCCTGACCCGCACCCGCATTTCCCGTCACCCGATCGTGAAAGTCTTCGATCTGGGGATATCGCGGACGATCGGGAAGAAGGGCGATCCGGATATGCCCATCCTCTGCTCGCCCCTGTACGCGGCGCCGGAGATCGTTCGTAACGAGACCGCCACACCGGCCGCGGACATCTACTCGCTCGCGCACGTGCTCGCCGAGCTGCTTGACGGCACGCCGGCCTTTGACGGCTGCTCCAGCGAAGAGGAGATCGTTCAGTTCCACCTTAAGGACAGCGACGTTCCGCTTGGGAATATCGCTGCGGGCTCCGTGTTCGGCGACATCCTACGGCGCGCGTTGAAGAAGGACCCGCGGCGACGATTTTCGACCGCGACCGAGATGCGCCTCGCTGTCGAAGACGCCGCCGGACGACTGCTCGCCGAGTTTCACAACGAGCCGGCCCTTATGCTGAACCCGCGCGAGTTTCGGAGTGCTCCGGACTGGGAACACGACTTCCTCCCTCTTGAGAGCCTCGACACCCTCGCCGGCCATCACACGCCGGCACCCGACGCCGGTCCCGCCGTGGCGAGCGCACCAGCCGGGTATGAAGGCTCGGACGCGGATACGGCGCATCTGACCGCGCTGACGTCAGATGATCTGGTCGAGGAAGAGCGCGGGTACGACGACGACCCCTGAGCCCGAACCTCGAGCGCTGAGACGGCGCTGAGTCCGGCCCGATCCCGATCAGTTGCTCAGAATCCCACCGGCGGCTTCGATCTTCGCGGGCACTGTCTGAAGCACGTCTTCGTCGCGGGCGTCCGCAACCGCAAGGGCGCGGCGCCAGGCGTCCACGGCCTGCGCACGGCGACCAAGGGCGCTGAGGATGTCGCCCAGATGATCGAGCAGCACCGCGTCTTCACCGGCGATTGCGATGGCCTGCTCCTGCAACTCAAGCGCCTGGCGATGGCGGCCACGACGGTGCAGAACCCAGGCGAGAGAGTCCATGATGCCCGCGCTGCCGGGCTCTTCGGCGAGAGCGCGCTCAATCAGCGCCTGGGCCTCTCGTAGATTCTCGCCGCGCTCGGCCCACGCGTAGCCGACGAAGTTCATCGCCGTGGCGTGGGTGGTGTCCAACTCAATCAGTCGCAGCATCAATTCAATCGCCCGATCTTCATCACCGATGCGGCTGCACACCCACGCGGCGGCCTCGATGAGGGACGCATCGAAGGGGCGTAGAGCCGCGGCATTCACCGCATACCGAGAGACCAGCGCCGAACGGCCGACCTGCTGCAGCGCCTGGGCCGCGTTGCGCAGGTGGGCCGGGTGCGCGGTCGTCATACGAGCCAGGTCACGAAGGGCTCTGTCGGTATCTTCCGAGACCGGGTCGTCGCGCTCGGCATTTCGATCAAAGATGGTAACCCTTCGAAGATAGCAGCCGATGCGCTCAGGGTAGCGGGCGATGCACTCATCGGCGGTCGCCAGTGCGGCTGCATGTCGACTGAGCGTCTGTTGCAGCATCACTGCCTCTTCAGCGCTGGACGCGTCGCCGTCCGGCAGCGTGTACGCCTGCTCGTAGGCCAGCAGCGCCTGATCGAAGTTGCCGGCGGCACTGTTACTCAACGCGAGGCGGCGCCAGGCAACAGGCGACTCCGGGTACGCGTCCACGGCCGCCTGCGCGGCGGTGATCGGAGCACCGGGGTCATCCGTGCGAGTCGCGGTCTCGTACCACCAGGTGAAGAACTCCCTGCTGGCGCCGCTGGTATCTGTCGTCTGCATCACTCGCAGCGCAGACTCGGTGTTCTCGGCAGCGGCATGCGCGCGCGCGGTACACCAGCCGGCCTCCCACTCGGCTGCGCCGCGCGCTGCGGCCAGCTCACAGGCGGCGATCGCACCTTCGAAGTCCTCGCTCTGTCGCAGAGCCTCAGAGAGGCGCTGCGCGATCCACGGCGAGTCGTCCAGCTCGGCGGCTTCCTGTAGCGCGGCGACGGCACCCGTGAGGTGCCCGCGGCGGAGCAGGGTCTCGCCCTGCAGATAGGCGCTAATTGCCTGCGGGTGCACAACCGGCTCCAGCGGCGCCGAGAGCAGCTCATCGGATGGGCGACGTTGAGTGCCGCCGCAGGCCACGATGAAGAGCGCGATGCCGGTAGCGCAGATCAGAGGTGCCGCAGTCCGTCGGCTGATCGTCATTTTGCGAAAGCTCCCCGGGAGCCGCGCCCAACGGTCACGTTGGAGTACTGCGGCAGGATTACAGTGACCGGATATTCGTAGCCTCGGGTGTGCCCCCCGACGCTACCCACGTCAACCGGCGCCGTCTCCCACAGCCGACGGCGCCAGTCCCTTCGGGGATCGTCGCGGGGCGACCACAGGAGCCACACGAGTGTGCGAGAGGGCGTCATTCACCGGCTGCACGCGGGGCGCTCAGAAGGCTCTTCGCCAGCGACAGGCGGGCTGGAGCGTCTCGTCATTTCCTGCGGCGATCAGCCTCGCACCGGAGGATCCTCCATGTTAGAGCGCTCGTGTGCCGTCGCTACCGGTGCGCCACTTTCACCCTGTGGCGTGCGCGGGCGAAGGTCTGCCTGAGGCGACATTTCGCGGGGACTCCTTGAGCCCGCCTGCCCATTGATCCGGTCACAGTATGGCGGAACAGATCGAAGACGTGGTCCTCCACGAGACCCACCAGAAGCGATATCTCAACTACGCGCTCAGCGTTATCACGTCCCGCGCCCTGCCGGACGTCCGCGACGGGCTCAAACCCGTGCAGCGCCGTATTCTGTACGCCATGTACAAGAACCTCGGGCTCACGCCGGACTCGCGCCACCGCAAGAGCGCAGCGGTCGTCGGCGAGGTCATGGCGAAGTACCATCCGCACGGCGACCAGTCGATCTACGACGCGATGGTACGCATGGCGCAGTCCTTCTCTCTGCGTAACCCCCTCGTCGACGGCCAGGGCAACTTCGGCTCCCTCGACGGCGATGGTGCCGCAGCGATGCGGTACACCGAAGCACGCCTCCGCCATCTGGCGGTGGAGCTTCTTTCAGAGCTCAAGAAGGAGACCGTCGACACGCGCCCCAACTACGACGGAACCCTCGAAGAACCCGAGGTGCTGCCGGCGCAGTTTCCCAACCTGCTGATCAACGGCGCCAGCGGCATCGCAGTGGGGATGGCGACCAACATCCCGCCACACAACCTCAAGGAGGTCGTCAGCGCGTGCATCGCCCTTATCGATCAGCCTGAGCTGTCGATGGCCCAGCTGGTGCCCCGCTACATCAAGGGTCCGGACTTCCCCACCGGCCCCTCGATTCTCAACTCCAAAGAAGAGCTGCGCGAAATCTACACGGCGGGGTCCGGCGCCATCGAAACCCGCGGCGACTACGAGATCGAGAAGGTCGGAAAGACCACACAGATCGTGATCACGTCGATTCCCTACTCCCTCAACAAGTCGAACCTGATCATCGCGATCGCGGACCTGATTCGCCAGGGAAAAGTGCCACAGCTGACTGACATTCGGGACGAGTCCACCGAGGACATCCGCATCGTCATGGAGCTCAAGCGCGGCGCCAACCACGAAGCGGCGATGGCGTACATCTACAAGAAGACAGCGCTGCAGACACGCTTCAACGTCAACTTCACCTGCCTCTGCCCCACTTCAGATCTCGATGGCGTGGCGCCCAAGCGCGTCGACCTGCGCGAGATGCTCGAGCACTTCCTCGAGTTCCGATATATCGTCACCCGCCGGCGCCTGGAGTTCGACCTGAGGGTGCTCGAAAAGCGCATCCACATCCTGCGCGGCTTTGCGATCGTGTTCAACGCGCTGGATGAAGCCATCGCGCTGATCCGTGCGAGTGAGAGCAAGTCGGATGCCCGCGAAGGGCTCATGGCCCGCTTCGAGCTTGACCATGAACAGGCCGAAGCGATCCTCGAAATCCGCCTCTACAAACTCGCACGCTTCGAGATCGCGGCGATCCTGGAGGAGCTCGAAGAGAAGGAGGCGCAGGCCGCCGAGATTCGCGCGATCCTCGAGAGCGAAAACGAAATGTGGGCGCTGATCCGCGGCGAACTCGAGCAGATCCGAGACGCCTACGGCGACGCACGAAAGTCCAAAGTCACCGGGCCCGTCGAAGAGCTGGAGTTTGACGAGGAAGCATACATCGTCGCCGAAGATTCGTTTGTTGTTGTAACCCGCGCCGGGTGGATCAAACGCCAGAAGAGTTACACCGATGTCAGCGCGATTCGGGTGCGCGACGGCGACGAGATCGGATGGGTCATGCCGTCTTCAACACGGGAGACTCTCGTGCTCTTCACCGATCGCGGCAAGGCATACTCGGTGCGCATCGCGGACATCGCGCAGACCACCGGTCATGGCGACGCGATCCAAACACGCTTTGACTTCGCAGACGGCGAACAGATCGTCGGCGTTGCCTCTACAGACCCACGCTGCCACCCCATCGCGGGCCCGGAGTGCCCCAAAGTCGGGCGCGACGAAGCCGCACCTCCCTGGGTCGTCGCCGTCAGCCGAGGCGGTCGCTCGATTCGCCTGCCACTCTCGATGTTCGCTGAGCCCTCAAACCGCGCCGGCCGCTACTACATGAAGCTCGACGCAAAGGTCGCGAATGACGCGGTGCTCGGCGCTGAGCTGAGTATCGGTGACGAGCTCATCACCCTCGCCACGCGCAAAACACACTACCTGCTCTTCCCCGCTCGAGAAGTGAACCTGCTCGGCGGGCCCGGCAAGGGTGTGATGGCCATCAAGCTGGGCAGCGGCGACTTCGTAATCGGGTGGGCGCTCGCCCGAAAGCGTATGCACGGCGTCACCGTAACCACCAGTCGCGGCCGCGAAGAGACCATCCGACCAAACAAGTTCACGGTTACCGGGCGCGCAAACAGAGGCCGACAGCTCAACAAGACCGGCACCTTCGATGGCGTCATCGTTGAGCCCGTCGAAATCAAACTTGACGATCCGGACCCGCGCACGACGGAGTCCGTAATCAGCGCACATGCGAGAGATTCACAATCGAAGTTGTTCTGATGCAGGAGTCAGGGGCGCTGCCCCCGCAACCCCGGCAGGGCTCTGCCCTGCACCCGCAAGGGGACTCGGTCCCCTTGACCCCATGGTTGGGGAAGAAGTGTGTTCCCAGTGAGAAAGTAGATGGCAGATTATTCGGCGTCGCAAATCAAGGTACTCAAGGGGCTCGAGCCGGTTCGCAAGCGGCCGGCGATGTATATTGGGAGTACCGACCACGTCGGGCTTCACCACCTGCTGTGGGAGATCGTCGACAACAGTGTGGACGAGGCGATCAACGGGTTTGCGTCAACGATTGAAGTGACTCTGCATGCAGACCGAACCTCGATGTCTGTGCGGGACAACGGACGCGGGATTCCCGTCGACATGCACCCCACAGAGAAGCGCAGCGCGCTCGAGGTTATTCTCACGACGCTTCACGCAGGCGGAAAGTTCGATGAAGGCAACTACAAACGCTCCGGCGGACTGCACGGCGTGGGCTCGTCGGTCGTCAACGCGCTGAGCACAGAGCTCGTCGCCGCGATCAAACGCGGCGGAACGAAGTATGTGCAACACTACTCGCAGGGTGTACCGCAGACCAAAGTGAAGAAGGCCGGCGCCGCGACAGGGAGCGGAACCGAGATCTTCTTCCGGCCCGATCCCGAGATCTTCGAAGAGGTTACGTTCAACCCGAAGACCATCGCTGACCGCCTTGAGATCAAGGCCTTTCTGACCGGCGGCCTGAAAGTTGTCTTCAAGGACGAGGCATCCAACGAACGCCACGTCTTTCAGCACACCGGCGGCATCGGCGACTACCTCGGCAGGCTGGTCGAGAAACATAACACGGTACCCGTGCACGCGGACGTGCTGCGCTTCTCCTCGGACGACGCCGACGGCGAAGGAACCACCGTCGAAGTGTGTCTGCAGTGGACCGAGCTGCCCCGCGAGCAAATCCACACATTTGCCAACGGCATCCCTACCCACGACGGCGGCACACACGAAGCCGGATTCCGCGATGGCGTCGCCGAAGCGATGATCAACTGGCTCCAAGCTCACGATGCGGTCCCACGGGGCGTCGAAGTCAAACGCAGCGACGTGCGCGAAGGCGTCGTCGCGATCGTCAATGTGTTCCTGTCCGACCCGCAGTTTCAGGGACAGACGAAGGGCAAGCTCAACAATCGCGAGATCAAGTCCGTCGTATCGTCCCTGGTTCGCAAAGAAGTTGAAGGGTACATGCACGCGCACCAGTCCACGGGGAACGCCGTAGGAATGCGTATCATACAGGCCGCCCGCGCCCGCGCCGCGTCACGCAGCGCCGTGCAGGAGGTCCGGCGAAAGAAACCCACCGCCAACCGCCTCAACCTGCCCGGCAAGCTCGCCGACTGTTCATCGTCGGATCCAAACGACAGCGAGCTCTTCATTGTCGAAGGTGACTCCGCCGGCGGCTCCGCCAAACAGGGGAGGGACCGCAAGCGACAGGCGATTCTTCCCTTGCGCGGCAAGATTCTCAACGTGGAGCAGGCAACCGCGAAGAAGGTAGCCGACAACAAAGAGCTCAAGGACGTGGTCTCGGCGCTGGGCTGCGGAATGGGCGCGAATATCAACCCGGACAAGCTACGCTACGGCCGCATCATCCTGCTGATGGACGCCGACTCGGACGGCCACCACATCTCAACGTTGCTGCTGACCTTTATCTACCGGTACATGCGGCCGCTGATCGACGCGGGCGCGATCTATATTGCCCAGCCGCCCCTCTTTCGTGTGGACATCGGCAAGGAGACGTTCTGGGCTCTCGACGAAGACGACCGCGATCGCATCGTGGCCGACGTGAAGAAGCGAAAACCAAACGCCAAAGCGGTCATTCAGCGCTTTAAGGGACTGGGTGAGATGATGCCCAAGACCCTCTACGAGACCACCCTCGATCCACGAAAGCGCCGACTGCTGCGCGTTGCCATTCCCGACGATCAGCGCCTGCAGACCGAGAAAGTCATCGGCGGCCTGATGGGTCGCGATGCCTCCGTTCGCTTCGACTTCATCATGGAAAACGCGCTCGAGGCGGACGAGCTCGACGTCTGATTTCAGCGCTGCGGCGGCTGGGACCCGGGCAACGCCTCAGGGACGAACGGGACGTCTCCCGTCAGTTGCACCCGCTCAGGCCATCGATCCAGGCGCGTACGAGGGCCACTCCGTCACTGTCCACGATGCTCGTCGCCAGCGGCGGCATCTGCTCGCTGCCGCGATGATTGATGCGTGCAAACAACACGGAGTTGTCGGCGTCGCCCGGGTTGACCAGCGAGTCTCCCGTTACACCAACGGAACCGAACTGCGCGCGAACCCCACACGTGTTTGTATCTGCCGCCGTCCAGAGAAAGTCCTGCGTTCCACGGCCGGTACCGCCGGGGCGATGACAGTTGGAGCAGTTGGAGTGCAGCCAGGCGCGGGCGTGCTCCTCGTCCGTCGCTGTTTCGTTCGGTCGAGGCAGGGCGTCGAGCTCAGCAGCCGGCGCCGGAAGTGTATCGATCATACCCACGGCGGAGAGGGTCTCGAGCTGATTCGCTGAACGCCCTGTTGAGGGGTAGCTGAGGTCGCCGTTGAGCTGCAACACCTCGGGACCCAACGGGCCACCCGCAGCGCGCGTATGGCAGGTGGTGCATTGCTGCGTCGACGGAAAGAGCCACTGCTGCCCTTCGACCTCGACCTCGACACCTTCCTCGACGTAGTCGGCGTCGCTGCCGTCGCCGCGCCAACGGTAGGAGTACCCCGCCCAATCTCCATCTGCGTGGCGAACGAGGAGTCGGGTTTCGAAGAGGATCCCGTTGAGGCGAAACTCTTTGAGCAGGACCGTCCCGTTCGGGAAATCGAGACGCCCGTCCGAGCCGACCGTGATGGTGCTTCCATCGGGGATTGCCAGATAGCGGTCCTTTTGCGCACCATCGGACCAGAAGGGGACATTGACCGTATACGGCACGAGTCCGGCGGAGAGGACGCTCGGGTTTCCGGAGTCCACACACCCGGTCTCGCTCAGAAGCGCCGGGAAGTCCGGACCGGGACCGGTAGACTCGGCAACGATCCTGAACAGCGCCCCATTGTAGTCGACAATGTAGAGCTCGCCGTTGTTGTCTTCACCGAAGGACGAAAGAGAGCCGTTTGTCGAGAAGAGGAACTCGCTCGCCCAGGTCTCGCCGACCGAGCGGAGCGCCCACACATTTCCGTTGGTGTAGTCGCCGAATATGTATGCTCCGTAGAGGCTGGGGATCTCGCTGCCTCGATACACGTAGCCGCCGGTAATCGATGAGCCCTGACTGTGTGGATACACATGCACCGGATCCAGCAGGTCGCTGCGATCACAGCCCGGCGGATCGAAGCAGGAGAGACCCTCTTTGATCGGCCAACCGTAGTTGCCGCCTTCTTCAATGATGTCGATCTCTTCCCACGCGTTCTGACCAACGTCTGCCGCCCAGAGGTCGCCGGTCTCGCGGTCAAAACTGAAACGCCAGACGTTGCGCAGGCCCCAGGCGTAGATCTCGTCGGCACCCGGTGCGTCCGAAAAAGGATTGCCCTCAGGGACGCTGTACTCCTCGCCGGCCGCAGGCACATCGACGTCGATTCGCAGCAGGGCACCAAGTGTAGTGTTTGGATTCTGGCCGTTGTTGTAGGTGTCGCCGCCGCCGCCGCCATCGCCGAGCGAGATGTAGAGCATGCCATCGGGACCGAACTTGATATCGCCGCCGTTGTGATTGCCCGCCGGCTGGTCGACTTCGTAGAAGGTCGTCTCGGTGTTTGGCAGGAGCGCTGTACCGGCCTCGTTGACCTCGAAACGCGAGATACGGGAGTTGAGGTCTTCGTTCTGCCAGTCAGAGACGCCGTACATGTAGCTGAGAAACACGTATCCGTTGTTCTCGTAGTCCGGGTGAAACGCCATCCCGAGCAGGCCGCCTTCGAAGTAATTCAGCACCTCGGTCGTGTGGTCGATGAAGACGCTGGATGTCGCCGTGTCACCTCGGTCGTCGATACGAGTAATTACGCCGTCCTGCGTCAGAACGTAGTAGACCTCGTCGACGAGGGGGTCTGCGACAAAGCCGAGCGCCTGACTGAATGAGAAGCCGCTGAAGACGCGCGACGCTCGAACGGTGATGTCGTTCTGTGGGCGTGATGGCGCGACGCAGCTCTGGTTCGCGGGGCGCTGGTCGAGCCCGATGACGGGCGAGCCCGTCGTGTCTGCGGTGTCCGTCGTATCTGCGGAGTCTGTCGTCTCTGCCGTATCGGTCACATCTGCGACGTCCGTCGTATCCGCAGTATCCGAAGTGTCGGCCGCGTCTGTCGCATCTGTGACGTCCGCCGCGTCCGTCGTATCCGCGACGTCCTCAGTGTCGCGGGCGTCTGTCGTATCCGCGACGTCCGCCGCGTCTGTCGTATCCGCGACGTCCGCCGCGTCCGTCGTATCCGCGGCGTCCTCAGTGTCGCGCGCGTCTTCGACGTCGCCTGTGCCGCTGTCCTCTCCCGCATTGCCGTCTCCGCATGCGGCATGCAGAGCCGCCATGAGACAAATCGCCAGGAAGGCCGGAAGCTCTCGAAGTGTCACCATCATCTGCTCCTTCGTTGCACCAGGCTCTTTCGTAGCTGGCAGGCAGACGCGGCGCCAGCCCATCCGCGACCTGCGAGAGTGCGCATTGAGAGCAAAAAGCAGCGGTAGCGGCGATCGCTCGTATGGGATATGGCGCCGTCTCCCCCAGAACTCTGACATGGAGTGTAGTAATGAGAAGTAGATTTTCGGCCATCGCATTTGTGATGATTGCGGCCCTCGCCGTCGGTTGTGACAATGACGACGACAACACCGGTGGCAGCGACACCGGTACTGACAGCACCAACGACACTGGCGGCGGCGACACTGGCGGCGACGACACTGGCGGCGACGACACTGGCGGCGACGACACTGGCGGCGACGCCTCCGTGAGCGACCCCTGTGATTCCACGACGGCGATGACCGGCAACACGGCTACCGTCGTTATCGCCGGCGCCGGCTCTGCACTTACCGGCTCCTGCGGTGGAGACGGGCCGGAAGTGGTTCTCGAATGGACCGCGGACGCGACAGACAGCTTCACGGCTACAGCGACTGTCGACGACTCGACCGATACCGACACCGTCGTCTACGTTCAGTCGACATGCGGCGACGCCGGCTCCGAGCTGGGATGCAACGACGACGCCTCCGGGACGACCTTCGGCAGCGCCGCCACCTTTGATGCCGTCGCAGGTACGACCTACTTCATCGTGGTCGACACCTACGATGCGGACAGCATCGGCACTGTGCAGGTCTCCGTAGACGCGGTCGTCCCCCCGGAATGTGGCGACGGCATCGTTAACGGCGAGGACATCTGCGACGGAGACGCGAGCATTGATCCGAACGAGTGCTCCGAATTTGGATACGACAGCGGTACAGCGACATGCTCCGACGCATGCACCATCGACCTCAGCGCGTGCGTGATCGCATCGACCGAGACAACGAACACCTGCGACGCCCCCGGCACCATCACTCTCACCGACGGCTCCTGGTCCGAAACCGTCACAAACGTCGGATGGCCCGACGCACAGCGCTCCAGCCAGTCCATCCTGAACTCCCAGGAGCTGGTCTACGCCTTCACTCCCGACGCAGATGGCGACTACACCATCACGACCGGCCCGGCGAATACGCCTGCGGTTGAAGGCGACGCTTCAGACACCGTTGTCTACGTGCGCACGGACTGCGGTGATGATGCCTCTGAAGTCGCTTTCGGTGACGACATCGACTTCTTCGGTGACAACTACTTCACTGAAATCACACTCAGCGCGACAGCGTCCACGACCTACTACATCATCGTCGAGACCTTCTCGCCGGCGGAAGCAGGCCCGTTCACGCTCACAGTAAGCGCACCCACAGAGTGAAGCCCCGACGAGCAGCAGGCTGCCCTGACGGGCCACCATGCCGCGCAAAAACTCGAACGGGAAACTGCCCTGCAGTTTCCCGTTTCGGTTTTTGGGACTGCAGCTGCCGCGTATCAGAGACAGGTCAACGCGGAGGTTCCGGCCCACGACGACGTCAGCGTCGCGTAGGTGCCGGTCGCCGGATTCACCTTGTAGAGGTGGTTCTGGTAGATGACGAAGACCGCGCCGTCGCAGGCCACCATCTCAGTCACGCCGGAGTACTGGTTGCCAACTGAGCGGTACTCGCCCGACATCGGGTTGACGGCGTAGAGCACGTCGCCCTGCACGACGTAGAGCGTGTCGTTGGTGCCGGCGATCGCCGTCGTACCTGCGTAGGTCGAGGGCAGCGCCTGGTAGGCGCCGGTCGCCGGATTCACGCGGTAGAGCGTGTTATTCTGAATGACCATCAGGTGCGGGCCCACCATCGCGATGTGGGTCGTGCCGACGTAGTTGCCCTGGATGGCAGCCCAGGTGCCGTCCGCCGGATTCACGCGGTAGACGATGTTGTTCTGCAATCCGTAGATCGCATCCGAGGACGCGGTGAGGCCGGTCGCGCCCTGCCAGGTCGTGCTGAAGGGAGTCCAGCTGCCATCAGCCGGATTCACCTTGTACATGTTGTCGCCCTGAATCCCGAAGATGTGGCCGCCGTACGCGGTCAGCAGCTGCGTGCCGCTCCAGGTGGTGGAACGTGCCTCCCAGCTGCCATCCGTGGTGCTCGCGGCATAGAGCGTGTCGCCCTGAACCGCATAGAGAGTGGCAGCGTTGGCAGCCGCAGCCAGCGTCAGCGCCGCAGCGAAGGTCAGCAGGACAAATAGCTTCTTCATTTCAACCTCTGGTGTGAGTGCACGGGCAAACGGCCCACATCGTACCTCGATGCGGTTGCGAGAATCAGCCGTTGCCGTGGCCATCATATCGGCAGGGCGTCGGATTGTCGCCGGTTTCGACGCCTCCGGCCCCGGTTCGCGACTCAGGCGCCCTTCCACTCGCTCACGAAGTCGTCCACCGCCGCTCTGCGCTTGCGCGGCTGTTCCCGTTTCGGGCGGCCGATATACACAAAGCCGACCATGCGGTCTGCGGACGCAAGACCAAAGGCCTCGCGAACCCCCGGCGCATACATGTTCGGCCCGCTCAGGATTACTGCGCCATAGCCCAAAGCCTCGGCGGCGTAGACCATCGCCATCGCCGCGCAGCCCGCCGCGATGACCTGCTCCTGCGCCGGAACCTTCGGATGCTCCACGACCTTCGCGCTTACCGCGACGATCAGCGAACCACGCAGGGGCTTGTCGGCACAGATGCGCAGGTCTTCAGCGCTCGCCGACGGCTTGCGTGCCTGCAATGCCTCCGCGAAGAGCCGCCCCAGCTTGCGACGGGCGTCTCCGCGAATGACGTGCATGCGCCACGGCTTGAGGCCGCCGTGATCGGGAGCGGTCATCGCCGCAGAGAGAATCGTCTGCAGGTCTTCGGCGTCGGGCTCTTCGTCGGTGTGTTCACGGGCGTGAACAGAGCTGCGTCCAAGTACAAATTCGATCGACATGGGTCCCGGGGTTCAACGTGGAGCGAAACGCGGCTGCTCAGGTGGGATCAATACGCATTCGGTGATGCGGTCCCACCTGAGGAATATCGAAGAGATCCGAGTCGATGCGCCATCCCGCCGCCTCATAGAAGGGCACCGCGACAAGGCGGGCATTGCACCACAATGGACGCGGCGCGGACTTCGCGAGCTCCGCTCTGGCCGCCTCCATCGCCAGCGCTCCGAGACCCAGGCGACGAAAGCCCGGATCGGTGGCCATGCCTCGAAGCCTCCACGCCCTCTCTCCGTCGATGGGATCGTCCATGATGGTCAGGCAGCAGACCGCGCGACCATCGGCGAAGACGCCGATGTGAAATGTGGTCTCCGCTTCATCCACATCGTAGCGCGCCGCGTCCTCAGGCTTGCCCTCGCGCAACACTGCGTGGCGCAGGGCGAGAATCTCATCCGCGTCGCACAGGCGGGTGCTGATCGAGGTGTCGGGCACAAGCTCGAATGCACGCTCAGGCGGCCGGGCGATAACGGCCCGATCGCCAACAACAACGACAGGGCGCTGCAACAGAGAAGGCGTTTCGGCGAGCAGCGCAAACACAGAGTCCGGCGACGCTACCGATGCCCCGGCTTCGGCGAGCGCGGCCTCATCTGCGCGTACGAAATCGCTCAGCGGTGCATCACATGTCGAGAACAGCGCGCGAAAGTCCGCCGCACCGAGACCACCTTCAAGGTAGGGGATCGTCTCAGGTCGGTACCCGCGATCTGTAAGCAGAGCCCGGGTGCCGCGACACTTCGAGCATGACGGGTTGTAGTATATTTTCATCGCCGACCAGCCTACGCATCGTTGTCGCAGAGACAAGAGTGGGGTTGACCGGGGATCGCGCCGCAGGCACATCCAACGCGACCGAAAAGCGCGGGAATGAATGGGCACAACTGTAGGCGAAGTATTGACGAAAGCGGCGAAGTTTCTCGCGCCGCGCGTTCCCGTGTCGCCGCGCGCTGACGCCGAGATCCTGATGGGGCAGGTGCTGGGTTGCGAACGACTGGACGTCTACCGCGCGCTGGATCGCCCCATCGATGACGACGAACGCGACCGCTTCCGCGAGATGATTCGCCGGCGCGCGACCGGCGAGCCGATCGCATACATCACCGGCGTCAGAGGGTTTTGGACCCTCGACCTGCACGTGTCGCCTGCGGTCCTGATCCCGCGACCCGAGACCGAGGGCATCATCGAAGCCGTGCTTGAGTTCGTCGGCGACGATCGCGCACGCCCGTGGCGAATTGTCGATGTGGGCACCGGCAGCGGCGCGATCGCTCTGGCCCTCGCCGCCGAGCTGCCGAATGCGACCGTGGTCGGCATCGACATCTCACCTGAAGCCCTCGCTGTCGCTGCCGAGAATGCCGACTCCTGCGGCGCGCGCGACCGGGTGCGCCTCGTGCGCGGTGACGGCCTTGCACCGATGATCAAGCGCGGTTCCTCAGCAGACATCGTCGTCAGCAATCCGCCATACATCGCCGCCGGCGACCCCCGCCTTGAAGCCCAGGTTGTAGACTGGGAGCCTGAGGTCGCGCTGATCAGCGGAGACGACGGCCTGGCGATGATTCGCGAGCTGATCTGCGACGCCGCCCGTGTCCTGACGCCCGAAGGTTTCTTCGCGATGGAATTCGGCCGTGGGCAGGCCGCCACAATATCGGCCCTGGCGGAGAGCCACTTCGGTACCGTCCGCATCGCCCGCGATCTCTCGGGAATCGAGCGGGTGCTGATCGCGCACAGGGAAGTCGCATCCGGTGAAAACGTGCCCGGTGAAGGCACACACGGTGAGGCTGCCGTAGGGCCACACCGAGCTGAAAATTCACAGAGCGAGCGGTCCATCCCGATCACGATAGAATCACCCGAAGGAGATTCGTTCGCAGAGGACGCGCGGGTGCACGAGACACGCGCGCCGAGCGATGACGAGCGGCCCTCCACGGAAACGCCTGATCCCCGCCTGCTGGGCGGCGCAAGCGGTCGCGAACCTATTCCTGTGATCGATCTGAACGCGGAGTAGCGCTCAGGAGCTCATCCAGCTGGTCCCGACGTATCTGCAGCGTCGAGTCATCGCCCATCTCAACGGTGTCGTCAGGACCCGGCGCCTCGATGCGGAGACCGTGTCGACCACCCTTCGTGACCCAGCGGACACGGCCTCCGTCGGGGCAGACAAGCCCGGCGGCCGCGAAGCGGATCCCGCCCCTGAACGGTGCGGCCGCATCCGGTCGAAGCGCAGCGGCGATCTCTACGCGCGGCGCCGAAACAAGGGGCTCCAGATGCAGCGCGAGCAACTCAGCTTCATTGCCTACGCGAATTCTCCCACGGTACTCCAGACCGCGGGGGCAGCGCAGCGAAACATCGAACAGGGCGCCCCTGTCATCATGCGGCGGTACAAACACCCCGCCGCCGGATAGCGACTGCGGCGGTAGATGTGGCACCACCACCCAGCTGCCTTCAATGTCAGGTATCGGAGCCGGCGCGCATTCCAGCCAGCGGGGCGCAAAGACCGCCCGAACTACCGCCGCGTCGGAGGTCGCCCGGACGCGCACACAGGGACCGCCGAAGACCGCGCCGTCGTTATGCACCGCGTACACCGAAGCAGCGCCTGCCTCGGCCAGGCGATCAGCCAGCTGCAGAGCTTCGATTGCCTCGCCCAGTACGCGATCTCGGCTCCGACGCGCACCGAGGGTACGGAACGAAAGACGAGCAGGGGCCACGTTCGCCGCACACACGAGCAACATCTGTGACTCGGCCTCGCTGACCGGCGGCGCCGACTGCGCGAGCGTCGCCGACGTGTCGACGGGCGAGCGGCCGGTCAGCAGCCTGTGCAGCGTCGACGCCCAATCTTCGGCGACCGCGGTCAATCCTTCGGAATCAATCATCACGTTGCTCTCTGCGCACGGTGGTCTCCCAGCCTCTACACTCCAGCTCCTCGGCCAGATGAAGGAGAGTCTCAACCCCCACCTCGCTGCGGATCTCGACACACTTCTGCGAGCCGCCAAGCACCCGCGCCGTCAACACCCCGGGCAGGTGTACCGTCAACTCTGCACACCTGCGCGCGCCCTGCATCTGCTGATGGAAGGTCTTCGGCGACTCGCTGTCATCGGACCTTCGGACGCATTGCCCGTCCAGCGGCTCTCTACGCGTAACCTTCATTGTACGGCATCTCGTGTGTTGTGGCGCGTTCATGTGGGTGCGAGAGTCGTCGTCACACGGCAGGTGTTGCTTCGAATTGACGCCCCGCGAGAGACCCGTCCCCCGCTGTTGCGCACAGCGAACTGCTGCGCCAGGATACGGAGCAGAATGCAGCATACACTTCGGGCGGGAGTGGCTCAGCGTGTCTGGAACCAACGAAACAGGTGGCGAAGAGAGAGGCAGTGGGCTGGACACGGCCGCACTTGTCGCAGAGCACGGCGGATTGGTGCGTCACATCGCACAGCGGCTTCGCGTGAAGCTGAACCTGTACCTGTCGATGGACGACCTGGTCCAAATGGGCATGGTCGGGTTGATCGAAGCCGCGCAACGCTATGACCCCAGTCACGGCGTGCCCCTTGGCACCTATGCGTACTACCGCATCCGTGGCGCCATCATCGATGGACTCAAGGACGCAACGGGCGTCTCTCGCGGTCAGGTGAAGGCCATTCTACGTTTGCGCGCCGCGAACGATGCTTCCGAGTCCGCGGCATGGGGCGGCTCCGCCGACGGCGACGACAGCGCCGCGGTTCAGCAACAGGTCATCGCCACCGTATTTGCGATGGACCTCTCCGAGCTGCGCGAATCCGGTGACGATGTCGACGCCATCGCCGAGGGCACTGCGCATCGCGCGAACGCCGAAAATATCCTCAACCACCGCCAGCAACGGGAGCTGATCAGCAGGCTTCTCGACCGGTTGGAGCCGGACACACAGAAGCTGCTCCGAGAACACTATCTGCATGATCGCTCGCTCTCCGAGATCGGCGAGACAATGGGAATCAGCCGGTCGTGGGCGTCTCGGCTGCATACCCGTGGATTGCGGGAGCTTCGAAAGATCTACGAGGAGCACGAAGCGCCGGAGCTTTCTTCGTAAGCGAGGGCAACGGTCACATCCGCGTGACGACTACCTCTCTCGTATCGCCAAGCACACGGCGGCGAACGAAGGAACGGAGAGAGATTCGCGATGCATGTCAGCTCAACTCGATACCGCGTGGCGCAGGCACAGGATCCGGCCACGCTGATGACGAACCCGTCCAGCACCGCAAACAACGGCTCGCAGCGGAGTTTCAGCGATGCGCTGGAGTGCACGGCGCTGCCCTCACAACCATATTCTGAAGCCATCGCGGCACCCCGAACAGGGGCTGTCGGCGAGCAGCTCGAGACCCTTCTAGCGACGTTGATCGACCGTGAGCGCGACGTGGACGCGATGCTCCACCGTGCGGTCAATGGGGAGAGCTTCGGCCGGCGTGACCTGCTGCGGCTGCAGGCCCTTGTGTACTCGTACTCAGAGTCCGTCGACATCGCGACAAAGGTCGTCGACAGAAGCATCGGCGGGCTTCGTCAGCTGCTTACCATGCAACTCTGATGGCCCTGCTTCAACACATGCAGCCACGCGCGGGCCGGCTCGTCGCCTGTCTGCTCCTGCTTCTAGCGTGCGCCTGTCGCGCGGAGCTGCATCAGAACCTGGATGAAAAGCAGGCGAATGAGATCATCGTCGTGCTGGGTTCCGAGGATATCCGCGCAGACAAGAAAAGCGCCGGTGAAGGGGCGTGGACCGTCCTTGTCCCGAAGGCGCAGTATCAGCGAGCGCTCTCCGTTCTCGCGGCGTACAATCTGCCGCGCAGTCGCGAATCCGTGGAGTCCCTCGCTGAACCGGGTCCCTTTGCATCTGCAGGCGAGGAGCGAACAAGGCAGACACGGGTGATCACATCGGGGCTCGAGAACACATTCATGGCTATGGACGGGATCGTCGATGCCCATGTGCACGCCTATGTCCCGGAGCCGGCTCGTAGTCGCTTCCGTGCAGAAGAAAGCGCAGACCCCGGGGCCTCTGTGGTCCTGGTACACCGAATGGGAGTCGAGCCCCCATCAGAGACGGCGGTACGCGCCGTGCTGCAGGGCGCAATCGAGGGGCTTCGAGCTGACGCGATCAGCACGGTGTTTGTGGCTACGAGGGTCCCTGAGCCGAAGCCGGCCGAATCCGTCGTTGTTGGCCCCTTCGTCGTCGCGAGGGAGTCGGCGGCAACCCTGCGCGTTACGCTGCTCGCGATGGCGGGTCTGTGCGCTGTGTTGGCATCAGCCCTGATCGTCAGCAGTCTTCGCCGCACAGGACGCGACGAGGAGTCTGCGTGATTCTCCCTTCTCTGCGTGATGAAATCGCGGCGGCGGCGGATCCCAGGTCGCCGGGAGCGGAGGAGGCGGCCTGGTCGGTCGCGATCTCGCCCGCCGTCGCGCGATCGATCGCCCTGCAGCTCAACATACCGGATCGAAACAGCGACATGCCCTCTGAAGCGCACCGCCGCATCTGGTCACACAGGTTCGGGCGATTTCCCGGCTCATTCGTGCAGCCCGATGCGCCGGTCTTCTCCCGCGCAATGACCGCGGCCGCGAGAGAAGACAACGCGTTGCTGCGCATTGTCAGCCCTCTCGTCGGGGCCGCGTTGTTCGGCGTTCCGCGAGACGTGCGCCGACACACCCTCGCGATGTTGCCCGAGGCTGTGCGTTTCGGCGCGCTGCGATGGTTCGAGACGCTGCGCAGCACAACCCGGCCACCTGACGAGGTATGTGAGACCCTCGCCGGCCCTTTTGCGCTGGATGCCACGTGGGGTTCGGCGACGCTGCGCAGCTCTCTGCTGCGCCGCGCCGCGATCGTCTTTACGCCGCTGTGGTGGGACGAACTGCGCGTGGCGGCCGGCGGTTCGCTCGCGCCACCGGCCAGACCTGTAGCCCTCGACAGAAGTCGGGCGGCCGCGCAATGGTGGGTCTCAACGATCAACGACGCAGGCAGATGAACAACGGCGCCGAATCAGATCAGGAAGGGTGGGAGCTGAGCCGGGCCGGCTGGATCTCTGATGCGTTGATCGACGAGAGAAACGATCTGCAGCGTCGAGTCGACGCCCTACGGGCGCAACACGACCACCTCGCCGCAGAGATTGAGGCTGCCCGCGCGCTCGGCCGCGAAGAAGGTCTGCGCCGTGGCTTCGCCGAGCTGAAGGCGGTGATCGCCGAAGTCGCGCAGAACGGCCGGCAACGGCAGGAGGCGCTGTTGGACAACACGGTCACAGCGACCATCGCCGCGGCGCGCGCGCTGGTTGCGGAGGCTGTGGAGGCTGATCGGGAGCTGGTTGGTCGACTGGTTCGGCAGGCCATCGAGATGCGCCCCGAGCACACTCCAATTCGGGTTCGCGTTCACGTGAACGATCTCGCCGCGGCGCGCGCATCCGTCGAACGCGGCAATCTCCCGGTCGAAGCGGACCCGACCCTCGGGGCAGGCGATGTTGTCGTGGAGTACGGAGACGGCCGCGTGGATTGCCGCCTCGTGACCCTGCTGTCCGGCTTCTCAGACGACCTGCGCCGTGAGCTGAACGATGACCGACGATAACGTCGATCTGGCGAAACGCCTGCGGCGGAGCCTCTCCACCCACAGTGATCGAGCGCTGACCGGGCGCGTCGTCGCTGTGCAAAGCGGCACCATTCGCGCGCGGGTTCCGTCGGCGAGAGTCGGCGCGTGTTACGAAGTGGAGCGCGAAGGCCGACCGCTGCGCGCCGAAGTCGCAGGCTTTGATGAAGAGACCGTGATTCTGCTGCCCTGGGAAGAGCCCGAAGGCGTGCGGCCGGACGCGACGATCCGCGAAACCGAAGTCGCGGGGCGCGCGCCACGCGCGGCCGCCGTACTCGGCGACGTGATCGATGCGGCAGGCATCTCGTTGATCGACGGAAGCACGCACGCCGGCGATGGCCGCCCCCTGCGCAGTCCACCACCGTCTCCCCTCAAACGCAGACCCATAAAGAACCGGGTTGCGACGTCGATTCGCGCGATTGACGGCCTTCTGGCCCTCGGAGAAGGTCAACGGGTTGGCCTCTTCGCCGGTTCCGGCGTTGGAAAGTCGACGCTACTCGCACAGCTGGCGCGCGGTACGAACGCTGACGTATGTGTTGTGGCCCTGGTCGGCGAGCGCGGCCGCGAGGTGGGTGAGTTCATCGAAGATGTACTCGACGAGGAGACCCGCGCCCGAACGACGATTGTGGTGGCGACGAGCGACGCGCCGCCGATGCTGCGTCGACGTGCCGCCGAGATGGCTACCGCTCTCGCCGAGGAGTGGCGAGACGAAGGCAAGCACTGCCTTCTCCTCGTGGACTCCCTGACACGATACGCCCGCGCACTGAGAGAGGCCGCCCTGCTTGCGGGTGAGGCTCCGGCAAGACGAGGCTATCCGGCGTCGGTATTCGCCCGCATCCCGGCCCTGCTTGAGCGCGCCGGGATGGGCAGTCGGGGTGCGATCACCGCAGTGTACACAGTGCTGGTTGAAGGTGGCGACATGGAGGAGCCGGTCGCCGACGAGATTCGAGGCGTCGTCGACGGCCACTGGGTGCTTCAGCGCGCACTTGCTGAACGCGGACACTTCCCCGCGATCGACGTTCTCTCTTCGGTCAGCCGTGTCGCGAACCGTGTCACGACCGAAGAGCATAGAGAGGCTGCCGCGCTTCTGCGACGCCTGATGACGACGTTGCGCGAACAGCGCGATGCCATAGATCTGGGCCTGTACATGTATGGAACGCACGCTCACATCGACATGGCGATCGACCTCGACGAGCGCATTACTGCCTTTCTCAGGCAGGCACCGCACGAGCTGTCGGACCTCGACACAACCGCGCTTGCATTGAGCGATATCGCCCGGTCGGCACATGTCCGATAACGCCGGCCCACGGGCTCTCGCCGTAGCCCTGAGGGTCCGCGCCCACGAGCGTCAGGCGGCTGAGACTGCTCTGTCAGCTCGAGAGGATGCGGTCCGTACCGCCCTTGCCTCTCACAGGGACGCGCAGCACGAGACCATCGCTGCGAGGAGGCGCCGCGACAACTACGTCCCGTGTGCCGCAGGCGGGACCCTTCAGCCCGGACGCGCGCGGCTTGAGCTTGCGGGTCTTGAAGAGGCCCTGCACGTTGCGCTTCGCACTGAGAGGGAGCGGGCCGAGGCGTTAGAGAGCGCTCGCAACAGCGCCGCGCAGGCGCACGCGTCGCTGGCCGAGGCACGCCGAGATGAAGAAGCCATCGAGAAGGCCATCGAACGCCACGGAGCGAGAGCCTTGATCGAAACGCGACGCCGTATGGACGACGCCTGGGACGATCGCTGATGGCGGACGAACACAAAGCGCGGGTGCAGATCGAGGGCGAAGTCGTTCGAATCCGCTACCAGAGTGACGACGGCGACTTCCAGGTGCTGATCATCCAAACCAACAGTGGCGAAGAGCACACAGCCGTTGTGCGCGGAAGTGCGCTTGAGGTCGACGACCAGGTCAAACTGGGAGGTGAATTCAAAGCACACAGAAGCGGCGAAATGCAGCTCAACGCTGACAGGGTAGAACGCGCGCTCCCGTCATCGGCAGATGGCATCGCTCGCTTTCTGTCATCGTCGCGCATTCCGGGTGTGGGTAAGTCCCTCGCCCGTGCGATCGTCGACCGATTCGGCGAAGCTACCATCGACGTACTTACGAAGCAGCCGAGCCGACTCCGCGAGGTGCCGGGTGTGGGCAAGAAGCGAGCGCGCCAGATCGCTGAAGCCTGGGGCGCCGCGGCTGCGATTCGCGACGTCATCATCTTCCTGCAGTCACACAATATATCGCCGGCTTTTGCGGCACGTATTCACCGCCAGTATGGAGATCGGGCCGTCGCCATCGTCCGCAACGATCCCTATCGGCTTGCGCGTGAAGTGCGGGGCATCGGTTTCATCGCCGCTGACCGTATCGCGTCGGCAACAGGTATCGCAGGCGACGATCCCCGACGTGTCGCGGCGGGCCTGGGCTGGGTGCTCAACCTCGCGTCCGGCGAAGGACATGTATGTCTGCCCGAAGAGGAGCTCGTCGCCCGCGCACGAGACACGCTGAATGTGGACGAGAACCGCGTACGCAGCGTGCTCGACACCCAGGTGTCGGCGCGGGAGCTGGTGCGCGACACCGCCGACGGCGAAGCGCTGATCTATCGCCGAGCCGTCTTCGTCGCCGAGGAGGATGTCGCGCGTGAGGTCACACGGATCGCATCGGGCTGCAGCCCGATCCCGGCGATCGATGCCGCCCGCCTGAAGGCGTTGGAGAAGTCGTTTGCTTTCGACTTCGCGCCCGGCCAGGCGAAGGCCCTTCGGATGCTCTCAGGGTGCTCACTGGCCATCCTCACCGGAGGGCCGGGTACAGGCAAGACCACGATCGTCCGCGCGATTGTCGATCACGCAGAGCAGTGCGAAGCGAGGGTTCTGCTCGCGGCGCCCACGGGTCGCGCGGCGAAGCGCCTGGCCGATAGTACCGGGCGCGAGGCGAAGACCATTCACAGGCTCCTTCGCTTTGACCCGCGCAGCGGCGGGTTTCTGTTTGGTTCTGACGAACCGCTCGAGGCAGATCTCGTCATCATTGACGAAGCGTCGATGCTCGACCTCGAGCTTGCGCGCTCACTCCTGCGGGCGATCGGTGAGCATACCGCGCTCCTGTTGGTTGGTGACCGGGACCAGCTCCCGCCGGTCGGTGCCGGTCAGGTGCTGGCAGACCTGATACGTTCAGATACGCTGCCGGTCGCCTCGCTCAATCAGGTCTTTCGTCAGGGCGACCGATCCGAGATCGTTGTGGCCGCACACGCGGTTCGCCGTGGCGAGATTCCTGCGGGTGCGGAGCGCGCGGACGGTGAGTTTTTCTTCGTTTCGCGCGATGACCCCGACGCGGCTCTTGAGACCATTGTCCACCTGGTCACTGAGCGCATCCCGAAGGCCTTTAAGCTGAATCCGATCTCAGATGTGCAGGTTCTTGTGCCTACCCACGCGGGACGCCTTGGCACGCGAGCGCTGAACCGGGCGCTGCAGTCCGCCATCGGAGGCCGGGGTCCGGCGATTCGACGCGGCTCGGTTGCGTTTCATGCCGGCGATCGGGTGATGCAGGTCCGAAACAACTACACGCTCGAGACCTACAACGGGGACACGGGAGTCATCACAGATATCGATGTCGGTGAACGAAAGCTCTACGTGGACATCGACGGCAGGCGTATCTGCTACGCCGGCGAGGATATCGATGAGCTGGAGCTCGCGTATGCCGTAACCGTGCACAAGTCGCAGGGTAGCGAGTTTCCCGCGGTCGTGATGGCGCTGTCGACGCACCACTTCAAGCTGCTGCAACGCAAGCTTGTCTACACCGGAATGACCCGAGCTCGCGAGCTGCTGGTGGTTGTGGGGTCGCCGCGAGCGTTTCGGATGGCCGTCGAAGACGTCAGCGGTGTCGAGCGGTACACGCGCCTCGCAGACCGAGTGCTTCGGCGACGGGTAGATTCGCCCCTGGACCCACAGGATCCCAGCGGATAGGATGCGCCTCGCAGGCGGCGACTTCTCCGGCGCTCGCTCTGCCCGATGAGGATCACACCGTCGGCACGACATCCTGAGAGTCACGACCATGGAAGCACACGGGAAGTAGAACTCTGTGACCACCGACAGAATGATTTTGGAACATCGACTGCTTGCCGTGATCGCCCACCCGGACGACGAGGCTTTCGCCTTTGCCGGGCTGCTGGCCTTCGCCGGCGCGCAGGGCAGCAACGTTCGCGTCGTGTGCATGACCGATGGCGAAGCAGGCAATGACCGGCGAGTTCGCGACATTTCGCGCGACGAGCTGGCCGCAATTCGGCGCCGCGAGCTGCGGGACTCCTGTGACGCTCTGGGCATTGCGCCGCCGACCTTCGTCGGCCTTCCCGACGGTACCCTCGCCACCTCGTCCCTGGAACGGGTGCGGGAACGCATCTCCGAAGAACTAAAGAGCTTTGTGCCCCATGTGGTGGTGTCGCTGGGCTACGATGGCGCCTACGGACACGCGGATCACATCGCGGTGGCGATGTCGTTGCGCGACGCGGTAGACGCCTCCCCCTGGAGAGCACCTCGCGTACTGCACTCGGCGTTCTCGCGGGGCCTGTTCCAGCCCGTGTGCGAGCGCCTCATGCACATTCCCAACTCTCCGATTCCGCCGAAATTCGACGCGCAGTCCCTGGGTTGCGGTCGTCTCAAGGTTGATCTCAGACTCGACATCTCCGCTTTTCGTAGCCGTAAGCTGGCCGCAATCTCCGCCCACGCGTCGCAGCTGCGCGGCGGCGATCCGCGCAGTTTCCTGATTCCCGGCATCGTAGACACGCTGCTGGATGAAGAGTGGTACACGGTCGCGATGGGGGATCCCCTGCCGGAGGGCGCGACCAGTCCCTTTGACGGAATGTAACCCGACAGCGCCGCCCGTCGCCCGCTGAACTCAGGCGAGCCAAACGTAGTTATCGCGGAATTCCAGCCGACGCGGCAGATGGACATCAATCTCCGGGATGCCTCGTTCCGACAACCATGCATCGACAGCGGCGGGTGATTCATTGCGTGCATCCGCGATGCGCTGCGCCATCCAAAGCGAGAATGTGAGACTCTTACGCTCGCCCTGATAGCCGGCCACCTCGAATCGCATCGAACCCAGGGAGCGCGGCAAACGTGGAGCGCCTTTGTTTGCTTCAATCCACTCGGCTGCCATTGCGTTGAGGTCCCTGATATAGGGGCCAAGCTCGCGGGTACAGAACGCTCCCAGGGCGACACAACTGTCCGGAATCTCGTCATCGCCAAAGAACTCGCCCTCGTTGCCTGAAGGAAAGTAACACCGGTCGATCCACTCGATGACGCGTGGCCGAGAATCAAACAAATGACGGCTGCCGGGGTCGCCATAAAGATGGCCCTGGATGGGTCCCAGCAATGAGAAGTCCGCGAGGCTCGGTCGGCTTCCCTGCACAAAGAGATGATCGCCGAAGTGTGCTTCCATGAGATTCAGCAGCTCGCCGGTCATCGCCGCGATGCCGTCGGCGGTGCGCTCATCAATGCCGAGCACCGGCAGGTAGCCGCTCATCTGGGCCATCATCCGCTTCGCGAGGGGGTCTCGGAGCATGCGCGGTGCCCCGGGAAGACACCCCTGCCCGAACTGCTCTCGGATGAAAGCCACAGTCTCGGGTTCTGTCCATCGATAGTACATCGCGGACAGGGGCAGCCACTCGTCAGCAAAGCACTCAAACAGGTACGCAAGGTAGCGCCCGACAGGTCCGGCGGGAGCAACCGGGGGGTCGGGGCGGACTCCTTCAAAATAGTCGATAATGACGCTGGTGTCCTGCAACCAGCGGCCGTCAGGGAGCTCGACCGTCGGCATGACCATGCGCCCGACCTTCTTTCGAATCGTCCCCGCGAGTTTGGCCATCGTGGGGCTGAGGTCCTCGAAGGGCAGCTGCTTGTATCGCAGGTACGCCCGCGTCTTCACGGAGTATGGAGAGACTTCCCAGCCGTAGTGTTTGTACATGGTTGAAACGTTGTCCTCAGAGAACCTGATAGGTGCCGGCAATGAAGCTGGTTTCGCGCACTTCGCCGTGGAAGTCGAAAGTGGCGGTCACGACGCCGGTGTTGCCGTCGATACCCGTGACAGTCAATTCGCGGAGCCGACCCATGGCCATGCCGCGAATTCGCGTCCCGATCGAGACCGCGGCGTTCAGGGGCAGAGTTGCGCATTGGGCAGCCGAGAACACCGTGGGGGCGCGCGAAGAGTCCGCGACAAGCATCAAGCCATCTGTGCTGTGAACAAGCGTGTACTGGTCTTCGCGGCGGTCTTCTGACGCGCAGAGTACTTTTGCGCCGGGTGTGCGCTCAGATTCCAATGGCCACCACTGTCCTGGGGGGCTCGTGGCGGGACGCGTGTCCTCGTTCGGCCGTTCCACAATCTCCGCCGCCCCATCGTCGCGCAGAGCGACGATAAGGCCCGGCTCGAACCGGAGCCCCGTCAGGAATACGGCCGTGGTCCCCACCGCAGCGCCGGTGGTGTCACCCGCTGGGACGATCAGCGCGTTGGGGCACAGGAAGTTGTCGACGAAGGGCATCGACAGTTCGGACTCCACGCTGCCTACTGACACGAGTGTCGCCGCGTGAAACTCGATGGGCGCGGTCGGGTCCGCGAGCCGTGTGGCGAGCGTCGCTGCGTCGGGCGCCAGCACTGCCTGGCCGACGGTCGCCGTTGTCGGAACGGGCGGGAACTCCACGCCGGGCACCGGGTCTGCCGAGCGAGGGCCTGTCTCTGGCTCCGGTGTCGCAACGGATTCCGCACCTGCCGCTCCGGACTCCCTGCCTTCATCACCGCCTGATCGGCACGCCGAGCAGGTGACCAGCACTACAAGACCTATCCGCGTGAGCCTCCACATTGCTTCCTCGACGTGACGCTTTTTTCTGCCGCTTGTCCGTTCACAATCTCACAAAGGTATCGGTGACGGAAGCGACAGCGAGCCGGATCGTGTGCGATGCTGCGAGGAGCGCGGAAGGCAAGAGGTTCAGAAGCAGACCTGTGCCGTCCGCACTCCGGTTGTGTACCCGAGACCTCCCGGGGGCGGGCGATGCATTGCAGTCGTGCCGCACCAGGAGGCGGCACGCCCATCGACCTGCGGGAGCGATTCAGGCGGACTCGACGACGGAGCGCGTGATCGGGCGCGCCTGAAGACAGTGAACTTCGCCGGCTGCGATGGCCCACTCGATGTCGACGGGCCCGCCCAGATGTTCGCAAACCCGGCGACCAAGCTTCGCGAGAGCTGCGACGTCGCCTTCGCTCAAGCAGGTCCTGCGCGCGCGGTCGGGAGATACCTCCCGCCGGACGACGCCGGAGCTCTCGGCGCATACCTCGGTGCTCTTCAGCCCGGGCGTCGATTCGAGGATGCTGCCATCGCTGTCGATCACGTACTGGTCCGGCGTGACACTGCCGTCGACGACAGTTTCTCCGAGTCCCCATGAAGCTTCCAGGATGTGGCGTCCTGCATTCGAGTCGAAGAACAGGACCCCGGCTACATCCGCGCTCACCAGCTCCTGGATCACGACTCCCATCGCCACCTCCTCATTGATACCCATGCGCCGGGCGTAGGCTCGCACGGAGGCAGCCTCTGCAGAACGACAGACTTCGGCGACCGCCGCGACAGCTTCCGTGCCGTCACCTGCACCCAGCACGGTAGTGAACTGCCCGGCAAAGCTGGCACCGGTGGAGTCTTCGACGTTCGCGCTCGATCGTACGGCGACCGGGAATCGCAGGCCGGCGAGGGCTTCGGAAAACTTCTCGCCTGCACCGCTGTCACCGGCTGCCAGCGAGGCCGCGAAATCAGCGTCGAGGGCGAAGCCGTCGGGCACCGGCAATCCCCCCTTGATCAGGCCTGCCAGACTCGCCGCCTTTCCCCCGAAAGCCGACGCATCGTCGGCCACGCGGAGGCGGGCAATACGACCGGGACCCCGGGGGGCCCGGCGAGCCGGCCGGGGCCGAATGTCGACATGCTCGGCGGGTGCGTCTGCGTGCTGTGGATTCGGATCGACGACGACCACGCTTCCACTGCCGCCGTCGACACGAAGAAGTGCTCCGTTCGGGACGCCATCCAGGAGCCCGGCGACTCCGACAACCCCGGGAATGCCGAATTCGCGCGAGACGATCGCAGAGTGCGAGATCAGACCACCGGTCTCGGTGACGATACCCGACGCCGCGGCAAGAAGCACGTTGTAGGTGGGCGTTGTGGCGTGCGCGACCAGAATGTCGCCTGCCACGAAGTTCTTGAAGTCGTCCGAAGTACGCACCACACAGGCTCGTGCCTCCACGATTCCGGGGCTTACGCCATGCCCGTACAGACCGCTTCCCTGCATCGGGTCGCCGTCCGGGTTGAACCGCTTTACGAAAGCAAACATGGCGGCGACGATACGGCTCACCGCGGGCGGAAAAAGTTCGACCGGAGGCGGTGAGCCCGCGGGGCCGATTACCGGAGGCGGGGTGAGCGTCTCAAAGACGCGGCGCTGCGCCGTGTGCTGCGCGACCGCCGCCGAGGACATGCCGCGGCCGTGCAGCAGGTCGACGGTCTCCGCACAGGTCAGGTCGAAGGTGCTCTCCGCGTCTGCGAGACGGCCGGCTGCCACCAGACGGGCACCCGCCTCGATCAGCCCGTACCGCGCCAGCCCGGTTGCGGCGAGGAGCAGGCCGCCTTCTGCTTCACGACGCTCTCCGCAGTGTCGGGCGGCCTCCAGCAGGCGATCCCAATCGTCGCGGTGTTGCGATGGGATCCTGTCGCGAAGCCGGCGTGCCAGATCGTCGCTACGCCCGCGCGTCACTTCGCTGCCGGCCTGATGATTTCGACGCTGCCTGAGGTTCTGGACCATCAACTCCGGCATCTCGTTGAGAGTGGAACCAAACACGGAATAGTTGGTGGCAATGCGGATCCCGAAGCGTTGCCTGTACTGAGCGAGGGCCGAAGCCGCGTCGCCTCCCAGGTTGTCGATCGCTGCGAGCACCGAGACAGCATCCTGCTCTTCGAGGATGTGAGTGGAATCCGCCGCCCGCAGACTTCGAACGATTGCGTCGATGCCCTGCACCGGTGCGGTCGTCGCCGCCATGAAACCGGCAACGGCCGGCATCAACTCGGCGGCGGTGATTCCCGCCCAACGCTCGCTGTGTACGAGCAGGTCCCCTATCGGCACAGAGCAGGCCGGTATGCCGCGAAAGTGCTCCCTGGTGATGTCACGGAGGACCTGCGTTACCGTCTCAAGATGCCGCGCGAGAGCGGTGTCATCGAGTTCGGTGATGTTGACGGCGGCGGCGGCGTCGATACGGCGCTGGTAGATCGGCTGCAGCTCGTCCGTCCAATGCGCCACTCGCTCACGCCATCGCTCTTCCGCGAACCAGCGCTTTGCACGTCTGTGCCGGCGTCGCATCTCCGGGTGGAGGAGGAAGAGGAGCCGCATGACGAAGGCAGGCGGCGGGGCGCCCCCTTCCGGTGGCCCACCGAGTGGTCGAACACAGAGGTAGTACCAGCCGTTGATGATGGCGCCGTCGATGTGTTTGAGTGGAATCCCTGCATCCGCGAACCCCTCTTCGAAGCCAAGCCGTGTGTCTTCGAGGATGGCCTCATCCATATATCGTCCGTATGGACGCTGCTGGTGGCTTGCGTCGTACTCCCACGTTCCCGGTGAGGGCTTCTTCCAGGTGACTTCAGTTGTCATCGCCTTCTCCTTTGCTTTTCATCCCTGCGACAAGTGTGGACGCCATCCACTCGACGAGTTCGGCGCCGTCTTCATTGAGCAACCGTGAACGCCAGAGGAAGATCGGCAGGGACGAGCTGAAGACGATGCTCATCAGCTGCGCGAAGCGGCGGGTTTCACCCTCGCTCAGCGAGCTCAGGTCCTCGTCGAGAACCTGAGCGATCCAATCATGGCGGGCGGAGATCTCGTCACGAGTGAGCTGGTCGCTTGCAAGCACGACCAGCGCGCGCATCAGGCTGTCCGGTGCGCGGCCGGCCCGAAGTATGTTTGCTTTTTGTACCTGGATCAAACCGGCGAGGCCGGGCCTGTTTGGCAGCTCGGTACCGAATCGCTGCCTGATCGCTACCCGGGCTGCCGCAAGCACCGCCGCCTTATCAGCGAAGTGCCGGTACACGGTTGCCGCAGACACCTTTGAGAGCTTCGCGATCTGGGGAACCGTAAAGGCCGCATTGCCGCTTCCCAGTACGCGAATCGCAGCGTCAACGATGCGGTCCCGGGTTTCCTGCGCCTGCGCCTCGCGGCGACGATTGTCGTAACTTCTCGTCTTCTTCATGCCGCCATTTTCGCGAGACGAAGTATCTTGTCAATATATTCGTGAGAGATGTTGTTTCGCGAAAGTGCCGGCGAATGCGCGCGGCTCTGAGAATCCGGACTCAGGCGTGGGTCGGTGAGCTCCTGAAGTGCTCTTTCCACGTCTCGAGCAGGTCCCGGTTATCGAGGTCCCACGGATGAAAGCCGGGGACGAACCAGGCCAGGTAGTGGGGAACAATGCGACGAAGAGGGCCGGGCGCGACATACAGGTAGTGAAGCAGCTCACCCCACGCAGCCGCTGACGCCGCGTTTCCGTCGACTCGCATGAAGCGAACCTGGTGCTCGAGCACCTTCAACCAGAAGACAAACGTCACGCCGACCATCACCGCAACACGCTCCGGGTAGTTGCCGCCGGCGAGCAGGTAGAGATCGTACGCGACGGCCTTGTGTTCGTTTTCTTCAGCGGCGTGCCAGAGCCAGAGATCTCGCATCACCGGATCCGCGTCGGCGAACACACGCTCGTCGCTGAGAATCGCGTGCGCCATCAACGCGGTGAAGTGTTCAAGGGCCGCGGTGACCGCGAGCTGAAAGCGCCTGTACGTACGCCTGCGCACAAGGCCCAGCAGGCGGCCGACCTTTCTCTCCAGCTCGGCGACCGGGTACCCCTTTGCACCGACCATGCTGTTGTACGCGCGATGCTCGCGGCTGTGCACGCCCTCCTGACCGCAGAAATCGCGCACAGCACGGGACAGCTCCGGGTCCTGCGCCGCGAGATGCCGAAAGGCTCTCACGGAGCGCACAAAGAACGCCTCGCCCTCCGGAAAGAACACCGAGAGGTTATCCAGGAAGGCGGTCGTTGATGCGCGACCCCCGTGCCAGTGTCTGGGAATGCTCTCGCCGAAAGCAAAATGCACATTTCGAACTTCAAACTGCGGTGGCGCTGTCATCGTAGCCTCCGTATCGGAACGACTGCTACAGCTTAGGTCTGACACTCTTGCGGGAACAGGTCCGCTCCGGCCATACTCTTGTCATCTGGGGCCACGAGCGACAGTCGAATGCAGGAGAAGCCACAGGAATACGTTGTTTCGGCCTCACACATTGTCGAGCTGAGCGAGCTCGTTTCACGCTATGGTATCGACTCCGATCAGTTTCTCTCGGAGTGCGGACTACGCCGTCGTGACCTTGAAAATGGGGCAAACGCAGACGTGAAGACGCTGTGTGCCGCAGTCAATCACGCCCGCAGCCGCACCGGAGAACCTGCGATCGGGTATCTCTTCGGCCACCAGATGCGGGTAACCAGTCACGGCTATCTGGGTTTTGCTGTCCTGACCGCAAGTACCCTGCGGGACGCACTCAACCTGGCGCTACGATTTCAGCTCACCCGAACGTCGGCGCTGCGGCTGTCCAGTCGGCAGATCGGCACAAGGACAGCGCTCGAGTTTGAGACCCTCGCTGATCTGGGCGACGCCGAGGAACCGATCCTTGTCGCTATCGTAGTCGGGATCTGGCGCATAGCGGCCGCCCTCACGGACGCGCCACTCACCGGAGAGGTCGAGTTTGAATTCTCCGAGCCCTCGTACTTCAGTCGCTTTTCATCCACGCTCCCCGGCACTCTCCGCTTCGGTGCAAACTGCAACCGTCTGCTCTTCGATAGTCACATCCTCGATCTGCCGGTGAAGATGGCTGACACGAACGCGCAGCAGCTCGCGCTGGCACAGTGCGAGAGTGAGCTTGCTGCGTTGTGCAGCGACGGTGTGCTGCTGCGCCGCGTTCGTGCAGCCCTGATTACCAGCGAGGGAATACGAAGCCAGCGCGAGATCGCCGGCTTGTTGGCGCTCTCTGTACGCACATTTCGTCGACGTCTCGCCGCCGCAGGCACAAACTACTCAGCGCTGCTCGAAGAAGAACGGAAGTCCGCCGCCCAACGCCTACTTGTCGAGAGCGACGCCAGCATAGAGGCGATCGCAGAGCGCCTCGGCTATGCGGAGCCGGCGAGCTTTACCCGTGCCTTTCGACGATGGCTCACGACAACCCCGGCGGCATGGCGAAGGCAACGGCGCGAGACCGCCGAACCGACGTGATCGCGGCGGCCTGATGACAACTCACCGGCATCCGGGTCACCGCGATGCCCGCGCGCAGACAGGTAGATGACTGCCTAACGCAGGGTGTATTCACCCGGCACAAAGGTCGCTTCCCGGGTCTCATCGCCCCAGTCAAACGAAGCGGTGATGACGCCGGTCTCTGCGTCGATCGCCGTGACCGTGAGGTCCTTCATCCCACCGAGCGCGAAGCCGCGAATCTCTGCGCCCACCTCAACCGGCGCCGAAAGTGGGACCGTTGCGCAGTCGGCAACCGGAACCACGGACGTCTCGCCGAAGCCGTCTGCAACGATGTGTTGCCGTCCCGTGCTGTGAATGAATGTGACCTTCCCCTCACGACGACCTGTGTTGCAGAACATCGTTGTTCCCGGAGCGCCGTCAGAGGCGGGAACCCACCAACGACCCGCGGGGCGGTTCATCGATATGTGGTTGCTGCCGTTGAAGAGTACGATCGACGCGGCACCGTTATCTCCCATCGACTGCAGTCGTCCCATCCCCAGGCCGCTGATCCGGTTCGTCACAACAGTCGCACCGGCCTCGGCTGTTTGATTCGGGGGCACGGCAACGATCAGCGAATTCGGGCAGCTGTACGGGTCGCCGTACTCCGGCTGCAACACGGACTCGACTGGCCCGGGCGTCACCACGGTCATGCTGTACCAGTCGAGACGCGCGGTGGGATCTTCGGCACGGCTCGCCAGGGTCGCGGCACGAGGAGCGAACACCGCCTGGCCGGCGACAGCACTCGTAGGTACGGCCGGATACTCCAGCCCCGGCACCAGGCCGGCGTTGGGGTCCGCCGGAGCTTCCGGGACCGCGTCCTCTGCGGCCGCCGGCTGAGAGTCGGCCTGCGCGCCGGCGGAGTCCGCTTCGGCAACCGCCCCCGCTTCGTCAGCGGCTGCGCCCTCACCTTCGTCTTCAGCGCGCTCAGCGGGCGCTTCGGCTTCACCGTTGCCCTCGGCTGCCGCCGAGTCATCCGCCGCCGAGCTGCAACCAACTGCTGTCATCAGCAACACCAGACAAACAGCACACCATTTCAGCGAATACCGCATCGACTCCTCCCTTGATTTGGACTTTCTGCGCGACACACATCGTGCCACAGAAGAACGCCTTTCGGAAGCAGTGCGCTGTATTCTCAGCCGGGCTTGCTTCCGGAACCACCACCGCCGGGACGACGGCGCGGTCCGCGCCTTCTTCGACGGTTCGATGAAGGAGCACCACCGGAGTCTCCGCCTCCGCGTTGTCCGCCCTGAGCTCCACGGCCGCCCTGACCTCCGCGGCCACCGCCGCCCCGGCCTCTGTTCCGGCCGCCGCCGCCGCCGCCGCCGCCGCCACGACCACGTGACGGGTTCGCCGACGGAATCGCTGCCGGAAAGTGCCACTCGTGATCATCGACCACTCGCAGCGGCTGCCCGGTCAACTTCTCAATGTCGCGCAGGTAGTCCGACTCGGTATCGTCGCAGAACGCGATCGCAATTCCCTCTCGTCCGGCCCGACCCGTGCGGCCGATTCGATGCACATAGGACTCCGAAATGTTGGGCAGCTCGTAGTTGATTACGTGGCTGATCCCGTCGACGTCGATGCCGCGGGATGCGATATCTGTCGCCACCAGCACTCGCACGTCACCGGATTTGAAACCCGCCAACGCCCTCTCACGCGCGCTCTGCGACTTGTTGCCGTGAATCGCCGCTGCGTTGACACCTTCCCTGGAGAGCTGCTTCACCACACGGTTTGCGCCATGTTTGGTTCGCGTAAACACGATCGCGCTCTCGATCTCGTCACCGCGCAACAGCTCTCGAAGCAGGTCCTTTTTGTGTTCACGCTCAACAAACATCACGCTCTGTTCGATGCGCTCTACGGTCGTTGACTGTGGGTCCACTTCGACGCGCACCGGGTCGTGCAGGAACGCGCTCGCAAGCTTGACGATCGAGTTCGGCATCGTCGCCGAGAAGAGCAGATTCTGGCGCTCGCTCGGCAGCATCTCGAGGACCTTCCGAATGTCTCGAATGAAGCCCATGTCCAGCATCCGATCCGCTTCGTCGAGGACGAAGAACTCGATGTCGCGGAAGTCGATGAATCCCTGGCCGTGCAGGTCCAACAGACGGCCGGGGGTTGCAACGATCACGTCCACGCCGCGACGCAACGCAGTCACCTGCGGCCGCTGGTTGACGCCGCCGAAAATGGTCAGCTGACGTAGATTCACGAACTTTGCGTACGCCTCAAAGGACTTACCGATCTGCGCTGCCAGCTCCCGAGTCGGCGACAGAATCAGCGCACGAGGTACGGGCTTGCCTGCCGTCGGGTCTTCGATGAGGTGCTGCAGAATGGGCAGCAGAAAAGCCGCCGTCTTGCCTGTGCCGGTCTGTGCACAACCCAGCATGTCCCGCCCTTCAAGCAGGGCCGGGATCGACTGTGCCTGAATGGGCGTAGGGGTCTCGTAGCCTTCCTCCTCGATTGCACGCAGCAGCTCGGAAGCAAGGTCCAACGTATCAAATTTCATCTTGTCGATAGCCGTAGTTACGGGGGGTCCCGCAAGCTCTTAACCGGCCACGGGCAGAATGAGGGCGCCTTGTGGCACGATTCCGCCAACGCCGCAAATGCTGGTTGGGGCTTCGACCCCGGCGCGTCAGACGTTGAACAGGAAGTGCACGATGTCGCCGTCGTTGACGACGTAGTCTTTGCCTTCGGCGCGCAGCTTCCCGGCGGAGCGTATCGCGGCCTCAGACTTGTACTCATCCAGGTCAGTGAGAGTGTACACGTTTGCGCGAATAAACCCGCGCTCGAAGTCTGTGTGGATGACCCCGGCTGCCTGCGGAGCCGTTGCACCGACGGGAATCGTCCAGGCACGCACCTCTTTTTCGCCTGCCGTGAAGTACGACTGCAGGTTCAGCAGCGCGTAGCATTCGCGAATCAGGTTATTCAGCGTCGGCTCGGTCAACCCAAACTCGCTGAGCATCTCGATTCGCTCATCGGCGTCCAGCGCGATGAGTTCTTCTTCGATGCGGCCGCTGACTACGACCACGCCGGCACCTTCTTCGGCGGCACGCGCAGCCACGAGCTCCGAATACCTGTTGCCGGTCGCGATATCGTCCTCTCCGACATTGCAGCAGTATAGAATGGGCTTTGTCGTCAGCAGGAACATCGGCGCGACGGTCGCCAGTTCATCTTCGGTCATCGGCAGTGAACGCACGGACTTCCCAGCCTCGAGGTGCGCTTTGATGCGCTCCATCAGAGCCAGCTGAACCCGTGCCTCTTTCTGGCCGGTCTTGGCCTGCGAAGCTGCCTTCTTGTACTGCTTTTCGACCGACTCCAGGTCGGCGTACACCAGCTCAAGTTCGATGATTTCGATATCGCGGATCGGGTCCACCGACCCATCGACATGCACAACATTCGGGTCGTCGAAGCAGCGCACGACCATCAGGATCGCGTCGGTCTCGCGGATATTCGCCAGGAACTTATTGCCCAGCCCCTCGCCCTTGGACGCGCCCCGCACGAGCCCTGCGATATCGACAATCTCGACCGTCGCCGGAATCACCGCCTGCGTCGAGATGTGCTCCTGAATGCGTTCCAGACGGGGGTCCGGAACCGGAACAATCCCCACGTTCGGGTCGATGGTGCAGAAGGGGTAATTTGCGCTCTGGGCGCCGGCCGCCGTGAGCGCGTTAAAGATCGTGCTCTTGCCTACATTCGGAAGCCCGACAATTCCTACACTGAGTGCCATTCCGTCTCCGTCCAGTCGATGCGCGCCCCGTATCGACGCCCGCCAGGCGACGCAAGTACGGAGAACTCAAGTACAGCGAACTGCTGAGCCTTAGCCCTTGCCGCAACCCGAAAATCCGGCGATGATCGTGGCTATGTTGGATCTGCCACGGCTCGATCGAATCCGATTTCAGGAAGTCCCCTGGTTTCAGCGCTTTACCGCAGCCGTGCTGCTGCAACCGCAATACCGGGAACACCGCCGCGTACGCATCGTTCTCGAAGGTGCCGATCGCCTTCCCGATGAGCCGGTCTATCTGGCGATGAACCACACGGACCGGTACAACTACTTCCCCTTTCAATACCGACTTTTCCGCGATCACGGTCGATACACAGCGACCTGGGTGAAGGGAAAGTACTACAACAGCGCCTTCGTCGGCGGCGTCATGGAGCTGGCCAACCAGCTCCCGGTCCCGTCACGCGGCTATGTCGTCAGCCAGGACTTCGTAAACTGCCTCGGTCGCAAGCCGACGAGCGACGAATACAACGAGCTGCGGCGCATTGTTGAGTGCGTGGCTGTCGGCGAGGACGTGAAAGAAGAGGACCTGCGGGTGCCGCTGCCACGGGAGCTGTTCTTCCGACGGCGTAACATCCTCGGCTGGGACTATGATCCCCACCACCACCGCTATCTCACCTTCGTGAACCGGCTCTTCGCCGCGATGATGGATCGCTTTGTGTCGCTGAACCAACAGGCCTTCAGCAAGCGACTTCACGTGCTCGTCTTCCCACAAGGCACTCGATCGGTGCGGCTTTCGCGAGGGCACATCGGCCTCGCCCAGATGGCGCTCCACCTCAAGAAGCCGATCGTACCTATCGGATGCAGCGGGTCCGACCTCGTACACCCGGCGGACCCGCCGCTCTGCCGACCCGGGACCATCGTCTATCGAATCGGCGAAGCCATACCCTACGAAGACATGCAGGATTGGCACGTCGGCAGCGACTATCGGCCTTTCCGACTGAGCGATGAGCGACGGGAGCAGGGGCGCCTGCAGGGGCTCACAGACTACGTGATGGACCGGATCAACGACCTCGTCGACGAACCCTACAAGTACTCCGAGACGCGAGAGAGCGACGGTGTACAGGGCACGGGTCGTTTCGTTTGAGCACCGGCCCGCACGCGCTCGCCTCGGCGACGCACGACGACGACGCGGCGCTCTTCCGCCACCTGCCCGGCCTCCGCGCTCACGTGACCCGGGCGGCGATCGGCCGCTGGCCTACACCCATCGAGCCCCTGACCGGCGCAGAGATCCCGAACAATCTGTGGATCAAGCGCGAAGACTGGAGCGCTGAGGGCTACGGCGGCAACAAGATTCGATCGATCGAATTCATGATCGGCAGCGCGCTTCGCAACGACGCCGGACGCATCTGGTCCGAGGGCGCGTTCGGCTCGAACCACGCGGTCGCTACCGCAACCCACGCCCGCACTTTCGGACTGAGAAGCGGCGCTCTGGTCTTTCCGCAGCCTCCATCCGAGACCGCCTTCGCCAACGCCAGGGCTCTGGCTGCGCTGGACTGCGAGATTCGCCCCCTGGCGTCCGTCGTGACCTTTCCCTTCGGCGATTTCCGCCTCCGACGAAGTAGCGACACGGTCCAACGGCCCGGAGCAGCTGAGCCTGCGGCAGTCATCGGCTACGTCGGCGCGGCGCTCGAGATCGCGGACCAGATTCGCGCGGGCGTGATGCCCGCACCCGCGACGATCGTCGTACCGGTAGGCAGCACAGGGACGATCAGCGGCCTGGTCGCCGGTATCGAATTTGCGGCGCATATGGGCCTGGCATTCGAGCACCGGCCACAGGTGATCGGCGTTCGCGTCACCCCATGGCCGGTCACCTCACGCTTCATGGTCTCTCGCCTTGCGCAGGGCACCGCCGCCTTCATCGCCGAGCACGGCGGGCCTGACCTGCGCAGCGAAGTACGACGCGTCGCCCGGTCGCTACGTATGACCGGTGCGGCTCTGGGCCGTGGCTACGGATGGCCGACGCCGGCGGGCGTGGCGGCCTGCAGGCAGCTCGCCCCTCTCGGCATCAAGCTCGACACCACCTACTCCGCAAAGGGCGCTGCGTGGCTGCTCGACAAGGCTCGGCACCTTGAGGGCCCCACTCTCTACTGGATGACGAAGAGCGCAGAGCCACTGCCGGAGCCGACCGGCGATCAGCTAGAGCGAATGCCACGTTCGGTGCGTCGGTGGCTGCGCAGGCAGCCGCGCACACTCGGCTCACGCGGTGATCAGGGTCCCGCCATCTAGAGCCACGCACCCGGGAATGTTCGATAGTCGGATCTGACGGAAGGCTGCCGGGAGCTTTGCGACAGGATTCCGGGAGGTCTTCGGGAGGACTCCTGCGTGACGGTGCACAAGTTCCACATGTCGGCGCGGGGACGCGTTGACCAAGCTTTGAGCTACAGCGCAGCGGCTGATCGCTCCCAGAAACGAAGCGCTCACGGGCCCCGAACATCCCCAGATACTACGGGGGCCCGTGAGCGCTTCGGACCGTTTTGCCGGAGAAATCCGGGTCGGAACGCGCCCACAAAAACAAGCAAAGGTGTTCGGCCGGAGTCGGCTGAACACCCCTGAGCAGCGGCATCTCATCGCTGAGATCACCGCTGGAAGCAGCTTACTGGTCGAATCCGCCGGCGATTGCAGCGAGACCGAGCATGCAGAGGCCAACGCCTTCTTCGCCGTCAGCCTGGCCAACGCACTTGGCGAATCCACGCCACTCGCTGCCCTTCACCTTGTCCTTGAGCTCGCCGAGGCCCTCGATGCACTCGTCCATGTCTTCGCTGCTGATCTCTTCGTCAGCCATCTTCGACATCTTCTTGCAGACGCTCTTGGGCGACGGTGTGCAAGCGACCGTGAGAAAGAGAATCGCAACCAGTGCGCTGAGGAGTTTCGTGAACTTCGACATGTTTCCACCCTTCGTTAGACGTACCATGAGAGGTACAGTGAATCGGACCAACCGTGAACCGGCCACAGCTCGGTCGGCAGCTATGTAGCACCGCACCTCGTTTCAGCCATTGCGTGGTCGTATACCGAAATCAGACACGCCTTGCCACCTCGGTGAAAAATATCTTCGGCTGAAGGGCGCTACGGACTGGAAGACGCCGGCGCCGGCTCGACGTCGGGACCGCTCCACGACGCCCCATCAGTGCCGGCGCCCGGCCGGCCGCCCGCCGCCGGCAGAAGCCTACTCAGACTCCGTCGCCATCGCCGTTGCCAGCATGCAGGCGACGGCCTGATCTTCGGTCGAGGCGTTGTTTATGCACTTGCCAAGTCGCTTCCAGGCCGCCCGATCGACCTCGTCTTTGAGTTCGACCATGCCCGCGACGCACTCGGCGATCTCGTCTTCACCGACGGCACCGCCGGTGAGTCGACCGAGCTTCTGACACACTTTCTCCGGGGAGGGTGCGCAGGCAGCGAGGAATGCGAAGCACAGCGCTGCGATGAGCGCGTGAATGCTGGTCGGTGCTGTTTTCATCGGTATTCTCGTCGTATTGGTAGGCGGCCGCGCGCGGCGTCGCCGCCACGTGTGTATTCGGGCGGAATACGGAAATGAAGGCTCTTTGCGTGCGGCCGACGCCTTCAACGGTCAGGGTACCCACAGAGCGGGGCGGAATTCATTTCACGTCGGGCGTCTACCACTCCGCCCCGCTCTGTCGCCCGAGCGCATCACGCCTCATTCTCCCCGAAGATCCCACTCAACCGCGATCGTCAACCACCCGGTCGCGGACGGCGTTCTGCAGCACCTGCGCCGAAGAGTGTCCGCTCGCCGCGCGCAGATTGACGAGGCTCTTCTTCGCCTCGGCGCCGCTGCCCATAATGACGGCGATCCACTGTGACTCCTTTGAGTTCTCCAGCACGATCTTCACCACCATCGTCAGCGGCACGCTCAGGAACATGCCTACGGGACCGAAGAGCCAGCCCCAGAAGACGAGGGAGAGGAATACGAACAGCGGCGACAGCCCCAGGCTGCGGCCCATCCAGCGCGGGCTCACGACGCTGTCCATGATCACGTTGAGGCCCACGTACACGCCGAGGCAGACCAACGCCCGCTCCCAACCGAACTGCATGAAGGCCAGGAGGACCGGCGGCACCGCTGCCAGAATGGAGCCGATCGTGGGGATGAAGTTCAGCAGGAACATCAGGAGCGCCCACAGCAGCGGATAATCGATGCCCAGCGCCCACACCGACAGCCCCGCTATCGTAGCGGTAATCAGGCTGATTGCGCTCTTGATCCCAATGTACTCGCGAACATCCGTCAGAATCTTCCCGTAGCGGTTCAGATCCACATCCGGGTCCTGCGACATCACCTGCAGTTTGGCCGGAATCCCGCCGGCCTCACCGATCATGAAAAGCATGACGATCAGCACAAAGAAGCCGTCGCTGACCAGATTGGCGATGGAGCTCAGCACGTTGCCCAACGCCTTCATCGCCGGACCCGCGGTGACCTGATCCTGAAGGCCGGCACCGGACACATCCACACCCAGACGAGATGCCTGTTCCAGAAGCGGCGCGATGCGCTGATTCATCAATGCGCTGTAGCCATCGATGTTCTCGACGAACTGCCCGATAGCGGTAACCAGATAGAGCGACAGCAGCGTCGCCACCCCGATGATGCCGATGAAGAGCGTTGGGATCGCCGCCCAGTTCGGCAGCGGGCTTTTTCGCAGATAGTCGATGGGCGCCCAGGCAAGCATCGCCACAAAGGCAGCTGCGATCAGCGGAACAACGATATTCGACGCAATCTTGAGCCCTCCGACAACGACAAAGATGGCAGCGACGGTAACGACCGTGTTCTGCACCCGCCGTGTGCGCGCTCCCGGGACAGGTAGGGTGGCGTCGGCCTCGACTGTAGCGCCCTGGTCTGTACCTTCGTCCATGTCATCATCCGGGGTGTAGCGCAGGCAGCCGAGATGCCGCAGTGTCCGAAGGCTCAGCCGCCGCCGGTGTGCGGCTGAGAGCGACAGAGCTGATGGCCCGGCGGCGACCGGCGGTCATTGCGTTAGCGCGCGGTGCACCGCATGATTGTAGCCTGGGGCCACGCTTTCAACCCTCACGCACTGCAGCTCGCCATGGCGGACCACGAATACGACTACATCATCATCGGCTCCGGTTTCGGTGGGAGCGTCTCCGCCTGGCGCCTCACGCAGAAGGGATACCGTGTCGCCGTCATTGAGCAGGGCCGGCGCTATACTCCCGAGACCCTGCCGAAATCGAACTGGAACCTGCGCAAATCCATCTGGGCTCCCGCAGCCGGCCTGCTCGGTATTCTATCGATCACCACCTTCAAGGACGTCGTAATTTTTCACGGCGCCGGTGTGGGTGGCGGCTCTCTCGTCTACGCAAACACACACCTGCAACCGCCCCGGGCGTTCTTCACAGACAGCCGGTGGAGCGGTCTCGACGAAGACTGGCGCCGCGAGCTCGGCCCTTTCTACAACGAGGCCATGCGCATGCTCGGCTCCGTGGAGTCTCCACGCATCTTCGAGAGCGACGAGGCCCTCCGCGAAGTCCTCGATGACCTCGGCACCGGAGACACGTTCAAGAAGCACACAGTGGGCATCAACTTCGCCGACGGAAAAGACTGCAAGCCCGGCGAGCTCGTTCCCGATCCCTACTTCGGCGGCGACGGACCCGACCGACACACATGCACATACTGTGGCAGCTGCATGGTCGGATGCACCGTCGGCGCTAAGAACAGCCTGGACAAGAACTACCTCTACTTCGCGGAGAAGCACGGCGCGACGGTGTTCCCTGAGACACGCGTCGTTGATGTGCTTCCCATGGGCGATGGCTCCGGAGCCGACGGCTACACCGTCAAGACGAAGTCTACGACCGGCTTCTTCAAGAAGCGTACGACGTTCACCGCCAGGAATGTCATCTTCTCTGCCGGTGTGATCGGGACCCTCAAACTTCTCAACCGGTGCCGAGACCGTGGTTCGCTGCCTCGGATTCCAAACTCGCTCGGTAATTTCGTGCGGACAAATTCGGAGTCCATTCAGGGCGTTTGGGTTCCGAAGAAGAACATCTCACGCGGTATCGCGATCTCGTCGGGCGGACACACGCCGGACGGAACACACATCGAGATCGTTCGCTACGGTGAGCACGCCGACGCGATGGCGCCGCTGACAACCGCACACACAGGCGGCGGACGCCTTCCTCGCCAGCTGTACTGGTTCGCTGCGATGGCCCGACACCCCCTGCTCAGCATCAAACAGCTGCTCTGGCCCTTCGGCTGGTCCAAAGGCACCGCAATTGTTCTCGCCATGCAGGCGCTCGATAACTCGATGCAGATTCGCTACAAGCGGCGCTGGTACTGGCCCTTCACGAAGTCACTCACCAGCGACTGGGGCGATCGCGAGCCGCCTCCGACCTTCATGCCCGCAGCACACGAAGTCACCGCGAAGCTGGCTGACAAGTTGGAGGGCATCCCGGGCTCCGTACTGCCCGAGGTCGCTCTGGATACGACAACCACAGCACACATTCTCGGCGGCTGCCCCATGGGTGAAGACGAAGGTGACTCCGTGATCGACGCATACAATCGGGTGCACACCTATGCGGGAATGTACGTCGTCGACGGGTCGATGATCAGCGCAAACCTCGGCGTCAACCCCTCCCTGACCATCACTGCGCTTGCAGAACGCGCCATGCACTACATCCCACCCAAAGGCGCCGACACACCAACCGAAGAGCCGGTGTTTGGCACGAAGGTGTTAGGGGGCCGGCAGGCGGCGGAGTGAGGCTGCCGAAGTCTCAGGACTTCAGGAACGAAAACAGCCCGCCGCTCTTGCCCTCGCCTTCTTCGATCGGGCACGCGGCGACCTGGCGCCGGACGCCTGTGGGCCCCGCCTCACACGGCCTCGTCCTCGAATCACACCTCGACGTCTGAGGCGGCAGTGACACCAGCAGCTCTGTCGTCTACTATTGCCCGGCACAGCAATCCCGCCGGGCGCGGACCACGGCGAGCGAGACGATGTCGAGAACAGAGTCCAAAGCAAAAGTGTTTTCGAGTTTTGATAGCGAAGCCGCCGCCGAGCGGGAATACTATCACTCGCTGGAACCGGAAGAACGGCTGCAAATCCTATTTGAACTGATCGATGCTCAACGCGAGAGACTGGGTGAATCTGCACGACGATTTGAGAGAGTTCATCGGGTTGTTGATCTCGCACAAAGTTGATTTCGTTCTCGTCGGCGGACACGCGGTTGCCATCCACGGCTACCCACGATTCACCGGTGACATGGATTTCTTCTACCGCGCAGATCAAGAGAACGCTGAGCGAGTCCGCGCAGTCCTGGACGCCTTCGGCTTCGCCGACCTCGACGTCACACCTGCCGAACTTGTGCAGCCGGAACGGGTAGTGCAGCTGGGTGCGCCACCAAATCGAATCGACCTTCTCAGCTCGATCTCCGGCGTGAGCTTCGACGATGTTTGGGAATCCAGACAGCGTATCTCAATTGGCGACTATCAGGTCAGCGTGATCTCGCGCGCGCTGCTCCTCACAAACAAGCGGGCATCCGGTCGGACGAAGGATCTGCTCGACATCGAGATGCTCGAAGCCGAGGAGCCGTCCGGCGATTGACGGCGCACGGGCAGCGTATTGCGAAGTCTCAGGACTTCAGGAACGAAAACAGACCGCCGCTCTTGCCCTCGCCTTCTTCGATCGGGCACGCGGCGACCACGTTCTTCGCAAGCTCGATGAACGACGCCGCGGCGTCACCATCCGGATTCGAGAGCACGACCGGTTTGCCCGAATCGCCGGCGAGACGCACTTCCGGGTCCAGCGGCAGGTGACCGAGAAAGCGGGTTCCCAGACGCTCTGCCTCCTTCTTACCGCCCTCCTTACCAAACACCCAGGTGCGACCGTGCTCTTCGAGCACCGCGTCGATGCCGGCTGCCGCCTCGCTGTTTGTTTCGCGGAGGCCGTCGGCGACAGCGCGCAGCGCGTCACCACCCGGCCACTCAAACCAGCTCATGTTCTCGATAATTCCAATCACATCTACGTTCAGAGTTTCAAACATGCGCAGGCCGCGTGCCGCGTCGATCAGCGCCAGGTCGCTCGGTGTGGTCACGACAACCGCGCCATCGATCGGCACTGTCTGCGCCAGACTCAGCTGCGCGTCGCCTGTGCCCGGTGGCATGTCGATCACAAGATAGTCCGTGCCTCGCCAGTCGACGTCCTGAAGAAACTGTCGGATGATGCCGGTCACGATGGGTCCACGCCAGATCACCGGCGAGTCCTCCTCCATCAGAAATCCCAGCGACATCAGGCGCAGGCCGCCGGCTTCGATCGGGATGATGCGCTTGCTCTGCACGCTCGGGCGCTCGCTGACTCCGAGCAGCGTCGGAACGCTCGGCCCGTAAATGTCGATGTCCAGGAGTCCGACGCGGAAGCCCTGACGCACCAGACCCAGCGCCAGGTTCACCGCCACCGTCGACTTGCCCACACCGCCCTTGCCGGACGCGACCGCGATCACGCGCCCCACACCTTCAAGCGCAGTCGCTTTGGCCTGCGCAGGGGTACCGCCACCGGTGGCCGGCGCAGGCGCCCCACCCGAAGGCGCGGCGCTCTGTGCTTCGCTCGCGCCGGCATAAGGGTCGGCGCCGTCGGCGATTACCGGGTGCACGTCGCACTCATTCACGCCGTCAATAGCCTCGACCGCGTCGGCCACGGCGTCTTCGAGCTCAAAGCGTTTGGCCCGCGGATAATCCGCGCCAAAGCTCAGCTTCACACTCACTTTGCCGTCGGCAACATCCACATCTTCTACCATGTGTGCGTCCAGTACCGACTTGCCCGAGTGCGGGTCGATAATGCCCGAAATCACTTCAATTGCCGCGCCTTTCAACGCCAGATCATCAGCCATCTCTTTTGTTCCCTGTTCCGAGGCACATCGCGCGCCGTAGTTGTCGAAAAGCCTCCGTCAGGAGGCGTTGTTGCGCAGCACCGTCGTGACGACAGTGCAGTCGTCGCCGCCCATGTTCACCGCCATGCCGTGCTTGATGGCGCCACCTACCTGATAGTCGCCACACAACCCGCGCATCTGACGTGCGATCTCAAACACCTGCTTGATACCCGTCGCGCCGATGGGATGTCCAAACGCCAGCAGACCACCACCCGTGTTCATCGGCAGGCTACCGTCGATCGCAGTCGCGCCGGACGCAATGTGAGCCGCGCCCTGGCCGAACTTCGCCAGACCCAGGGCCTCGACCATCATGACCTCAGAGACCGCAAAGCAATCATGCACTTCAGCGACCGCCATGTCTGACACCGCCGTGTTTGATTCCTCCAGCGCCTGGTCAATCGTGTTCTTCACATTCACCAGTCGCGTCGTGTCGTCGACGTGACCCAGACGCCCGGTCTTCTGCACCGCGCTCAAAATCTCGATCGCGTCGTCGGGGCTTCGACCGAGGGCCCGCAGGCCATCTTCGCTCACCAGAACAATCGACGAGCTGCCATCAGAGACCTGCGAGCAGTCGTTTACCTTCAGGAAGGGGCGTAGCGCCTCGTTGCTCAGGAAGTGTGGATTGCTCTTGCTCGCGGTCGCCGCGTTCTCGAGACTCATCGACACGCCATGCATGTGCGCGAAAGGATTGCGGTTCGCGTTCGCGTAGGCCTTGGCCACCACCGGCGCGAGGTCCTCCACCCGGGTCCCCGTCGCCTCGCAGTAGTCCCGCGTTCGGACCGCGAAGTACGCAGGAAAGGTAAACTCGTCGATGTCCCGCTCGAGCAGGTAGTGCCCACCGGTCGCAAGGTACTCCGCGCCCACACGAGCGTTCACCGTTGTCTGGACTTCAACGCCCGCCGCGAGAACGAAGTCGTAGCCTGCCTGCAGCGCCTCGATACCCGACACGATCGCCATTCCGCCCGACGCACAGGCGCCTTCAGTGCGGGTAAAAGGCAGCCCGTCGAACTCCGGGAATGCCCGCGCAGCCATCGCACCAAGGTGACCCTGACGCGCGAAGAGCTGTCCGGCGAAATTGCCCACATAGCCCTTCTGAATCCGTCCGGGCTCGATGCCCGCGTCATCGACGGCGCTGCGGATCGAGGTCAACAGGTGCTCTTCGATGGTCGGGTTGTCGCGAACACCGAAGTCCGGGTGACCCTTCCAGATGAAGTCCGGGTGGAACTTTCCAATGTACTTCGTATGCGCGCCACCCAGCACGAAAACACGGCGATTCTGCTTCATCGCGGCCTCCCATTCAGGACGGCGCTCACGTGTATCATCGGGCGCGATTCCGCAAGGGGTGCGAGCGGTGGAGGTGGACCGGTGGAAGCGAGGCTCTGCCTCGCACTCCGCAAAGGGGCTTTCGCCCCTTTGAACCCCGGCGGAAAGCTGTGCTTTCCTTGATGTGGTGGGATTCGCCGGCGGGTGGGCGCCTGCGGGAAGTGGGAACACGGGGCAGCGTCGTCGCGGCCCGGCGGGCCCTGTAGTACAGGGCGTGGGCACCTGAGATCAGCTTCGCCATGGCCGAAGCCGGAGTAGAGGGATTGTGGACAGCGAGAGCGGGCAAGACATCAGCGCAGCGGCGAGTGAGACCCGTGACGGGGCCGGCTCCACTGTGGATGCGCTGCGCGAGCTGCCGGTCGGAAGCTGCCTCGAAGGGCGCTATCGTACGACGGCAGCGCCCACTGAAATCGGCGCCTGCCTCGTGATCGCAGCGGTCGACCTTCGCGTTGATGAACAACCTGTCGTCGTCGTGGTCGGCGCTCCCACAGAACCCACGCCGCATCGTGCTCCACGCATCGATCGCTTCATCGCGGCCGGCCTGGAGTGTGAAGTCCACGCTGCGACGGGACATGATCCTCTGGCCCCTGACATGCCGCTGCTCAGCCCGGAGCAGTGGTCCGCCCTCATCGTCAGCTTCGCCGAAGCGATCGTCGCAGCCGAAGCGTCCCATTGCGTCGTCGCCCATGAGGCGCTCGCCCGGGTCCGCGTCGACGGGCAGCGCGCCACACCTTCGGTTGTGGCGGTCGCCGCTGGATCCGATGCCCCGCCCGCCGAAGGTGGGGCCCTTGCCGTCGAGCAGTGGAAGTGGCTGGCCGCATTCGCCGCGCGGCGACTCTACGGAGCCGGAACCGAACAGCTCGCGACACTGCCGCTGCCCGACGAAGTCAGGGAGTGGCTACTGCCCGCAGCCGCCGACAATACGCCGACCACGCCGTCCACAATTGCCGGCACACTGCATGTCACGGCACACTCGGCGGTCGCTCCGATGGCACCGAGCGCCCTGCCGGCCCCGACCAGCTCACGCGCTTCGACTCTGCGATTGGCGATTCAGTTGGCTGTCATCGCATTGGCGGTCGTCCTGCTCGCCATCTTCCTCTCCCCGCTGCTCCAGACGCCCCGATCAGCCTTCGAATACGAGGACATTCACACCGGCCCTGGAGTCCACGAAGAGCAGCCTCAACCATAACTCGCTGGATTGCCGCGACGGGCGCGCGTATGATCGTTGTCATGGTTGTTCACTCGAAGTGGTGTCGTGGCCTTATCGCAGTGTGTCTTGCCTTCGGGTTTGCGCTCGCTCCCGTCGGTATCGCTGCGGCGAACAGCTATTCTACGCGTACGCACACCGGCACCGTGCGCGGTCGCGTGGACAGCGGAGATATCGGAAACCGCCGACTCCGTGGCGTAATCTCTGCGGTGTATCTCGGCGCCAAATACTCCGGTGGGCCCAATGCAGGCGTGCATGGCACGATGCAGCTCGGGCTCTCACCGGCTTTCTGGATGCAGTTCGCCGGGTACGCGCCGCTGCCGGTGCCCAGTTTCGTTCGACGTTCTCCATACTTCGCAGAGGGCTCCTTCCTGCTCGTACGCAATCGCGTCGAGCGCGTGATGGTGGACTTTGTTGTGGCAGAGCAGTCCTGGGAGAGCGACGGGTACGTGCATCGCAATCAGAACATCGTCCAGGTACCGACGCGGCAACGCTCGATGGCCGGCTTTCGCCTTGGGGCGCGATATATGGACTCGCGGGGGCCCGTGTACGATGACACCGGCCTGGAGTACGTTGACCGTCTCGGCGCCGTAGACATCTTCGCCGGTGGCATCTGGACCCACGCTATCGACACGGTGGCTGACATCAGCGGATACGGTCGCTTTGCGTCCCAGCGGTGGCAGCAAATCTCGGCGGACCTCTCGTATAGCGCTGTGCGCTTCGGCACCGAAGGAGAGCCCGAGTCGAGTCGCAATCTCGGCTGGCGCGTATTCATGGCGATCTCTACGGGCAGCAACAGCGGAGTCGCGATGGTTGGCGAGCTGGGACAACGCCCGGCGAAGGGCGGTACATACGCGATGGTCGGCGTCGGCGTCGGCTTCGCTGCCGGCGATTTCTGATCAATCCGCAGTGGGGCAGACCGCCTATTCGCCCGGATGCTAAGTGGGCGGCCAACAGGTCGCTCACACGTGAGCACACACGCGCGGCTCAGCGCACAGAGGACTGACCGGTGCCCTTCCTTGTGATCGATACAGTGACGATTCCCGAAGGTGGCGGTGAGCTGCGTCTGCTGAGCAATGGAACTGACTTCCACATTCAAATCGCCGGCCCTCCGCCGGCTCAGCTCATGAGCTCGCGGGTTCATGGCTCCGAAGACGCGCTGGGCGAGATTCCCTGCGCACTGATCGCCAAACGCAACAACGCCTGTGTGTTGATCGGCGGCCTGGGAATGGGATTCACCCTGGCCGCGGCTCTCGCTGCCCTCGGCGAAGACGCGACAGCCCTGGTCGCCGAGCTGGTACCGGGGGTCGTGGAGTGGAACCGCGGACCGCTGGGCGACAAAGCCGGCCGGCCGTTGGATGACCATCGCACCGAAGTCCTCCTCGAAGACGTCGCATCCGTCATCAAGCGCAGCGCGGACACCTACGACGCCATCATGCTCGACGTCGACAACGGCCCGGACGGCCTTACCCAGCAGCGGAACGATGTCCTGTATTCACGCACCGGACTCGCACACGCCCGGCGCGCCCTGCGACCCGGCGGCGTGCTCGCTGTGTGGTCCGCCGCCGCGGATCGCGCTTTCGCCAGGCGTCTGCGCGAGGCCGGCTTTCGTGTGGAAGAGCGCACCGTGTTTGCACACGGCAAGCGCGGGCAGCGGCACACTGTTTGGATTGGGACGAAAGGGTCGAAGCCCGAGTAGAATGTGTGGTGCGCAGGCCGTCGTGGCTTAGCCCGCGCCTCCCACCAGATGCACCCGGTACCGCTTCTTCTTGATCCGTTCGCGATTCAGTCCATCACACGCCTTCTGTGCCACGCGAGTGTTCACCGCGATCCAGGCGCGCTTGTCGGTCAGCGTGATCATGCCGACCTCGTCGCCTGTGAGGCCGACGCCTCGGGTGAGTGCGCCGAGCAGATCGCCGGGGCGCAGCTTGTCCCGTCGTCCGCCGCGCACGACGAGGGTGCGCCATGGGGATGCCCACCAGGCCAGGTTGCCGGCGCCGGATTCGTCGCCCGAAACGCGTTCGATGTTTGCATCCATGTGTTCTTCGATGCGCCTGAGGCGCCCCATCTCGTTGGTGCCCTCGGCGACCAGACTGACTGCCTCGCCGCTTGCTTCGGCGCGGGCTGTACGCCCGATGCGGTGTATGTGTGTTTCGGGGTCCAGCGAAAGCTCGTAGCAGATTACCAGGCGTATCGACTCGACATCGAGACCGCGGGCGGCCACGTTCGTCGCGACAAGCACCCGGGCGCTCTCGTTTCGGAAACACACCATAACTTCGTCGCGATCTCGTTGCTCAAGCTCGCCGTGCAGAGCGAGGGCTGAGACGCCCAGAGAACGCAGAAACGCTGTGACCTCTTTGCACTGATTTCGGGTCTCGCAGAAGATGAGAGTCGGGACCGGATCGCGCTCGGCGAGCACGCCCTGCAGCGCAAGATTCCGATAGTCGCGATCGCAGACGACGACGCTCTGCCTGAGCACGTCGTCGTCCAGAAGGGTTGCCGCCCCTACCATCACCGGATCGCGCTGGATCTGCTCGCTGAGCCCCCGTGTGCTGACCGGCCAGGTCGCCGAGAACAGCAGTGTTTGTCGCGCGGCCGGAAGGTACTTCAGAATGCCGAGCACTTCTTCCTCGAATCCCATGTCGAGCATGCGATCGGCTTCGTCGAGGACGAGCGTGGTCAGGCACTTTGTTTGGATTCGCTTGAGCTGCAGCTGGTGCAGCAGGCGGCCGGGCGTACCGACGACAACATGCGCGCCCGCCTGCAGAGCATCTCGCTGATCCCGCGACGAGTTCCCGCCGGACACCAACAACACGCGAACACCGTCAAGCCCCACGGCCAGCGCGCGTATTGCGGCGACGAGCTGGTCTGCCAGCTCGCGGGTAGGCGCAATCACCATCGCCTGAGGCACTCGCAGCGAGACGTCGATCTTCTGCAGCAGCGCCAACGCAAAGGCCGCTGTCTTGCCGCTGCCTGTGCGCGCATGACCGACAATGTCAGCGCCGTTCAACGCAGGTGGCAACGCCTTCGCCTGGATCTCTGTCATTTCGGAGTATCCCAGGCGCTTGACACCGATGAGAAGCTCGGGCCGGATTGAAAGAGTGTCGAAAGAATTGCTCATGACCATCGCGGGTGCAGGCGCCGGCAGTGGCGACGGCTGCTCGTAGCACGGTTTGGACGCGGTGGTTCGAGACAGGTACGCAAAAGCTCCGGTCGGCGGCCACCGATGTACCGGCACCGGCGCGCACCCGACGCCAGTTCGGCGACTCGGCGGGTGGCTCGGGCGTCGAATTCGCGCGTCAGCCGCTGCGCGGTAGGAGGCCGTGGAGGGCCACGTCGATCGCGGTGTTCACGAAGTCGGCGCGATCCAGACCGACGAACGCCGGCAGCGGGACGAGCTGGGGCACGATGATTGGGGCGAGCAGGGTCGGGATGGTCGGAAACACCGGGATCTGCCGAATGTCGCCGCGTTCGATCCCCTCCTGCAGCGCGACCGCAAGAATCCGTACGTGGCCGTCGAAGACCATGGGAGCGAGCTGCTCGATACGCTCGCTGTTGATGGAGAGCTCACGCATGACCATCCGCACCGCCTGCAGCTCCTCGGCGCCGAGTGCGGCGATTCGCCCGAGCACCGCGCGCAGGCGGTCGATGGGTGCAGGGTTTGCAGCCGCCAACTCCTCAAGGTCGGCGACAAGCCGCGAGTAGAACTGCCGGGCCAGGGCCAGAAAGAGCCCGTCCTTGGAGTCAAAGTGGTACGCGATCATGCCGACGCTGGTCTCCGCCTCAGTCGCGATCTCACGGAGCGAAGCGGCACCGACGCCGACGGCCGCGAAGCGGTTCAGCGCCGCGTCCAGGAGGCGTTCACGAATGTCAGATGCCGGACGTGCCAAGGTTGTGTGCGGGGCTGAGGCGGTCGCGTAAACGTATTACTTTACACCTGTTCAATAAATCAATTGACAACGGGGACAACCCCTTTATTTTTCAGTCGTTCAGGAACTCCCGCGGCCCGCTCGTCGTCGGCGAAACGCCCGAGGTTGAAGATGCGTACATCTGTGGTGATTCGAGCAGGGATGCTGACCACTCTGCTCCTTGTCGGCGGCTGCCGCACAGCGAGCAAAGGAGTCTCCGGCGTTGTCGAAGCGCCCCGCTACAATGTCTCAACCGAGCGCGGCGGGCGAATCACGGACGTCCTCGTCCACGAAGGCGAGGAAGTGGCCGCAGACCAGGTGCTCCTTCGCCTGGATTGCACCGGCCCGCTGCTCGCGGTGGACGAGGCCAACGCCGCCCTTGCCACAGCGAACGCGCAGCTCGCTCTCGTTATGGCCGGCCCACGAGAGGCCGAACTCGAAGCCGCCGGCGCCGCCGTCGACGCCGCTCGGCAGCAGGAGCGCCTGGCCCGAAGTGGAGCCACCGCAGAGCAGATCGCCCAGATCGACGCGGCCATCGACGCGGTTGAGGCGCGGATCAGCTACGCCGAACACAACGTGCAGAGGCTGACGCAGCTCGGGGGCGCCGGTGTATCGACGCAGGCCGAGCTTGACGCGGTCCGGGTAGAGCTCGACGCCGCCCGCGCCGAGCGTGCGGGGCTCGTGGCGAGGCGGTCCGAGGCGGCAGGCGGCGCGCGACGAGAAGAGCGCGCGATCCTTGCGAGCCGAACAGAGGGCGCACGTGCCCGGCTGCGGGGCCTGGAAGAAGGCGCCCGAAGCGAGGAGGTGGCCATCGCCGCCGGAGCCGTCGAACGCGCGCAGGTCGCCGTACGAGTCGCCGAGGATGCCGTAGACAACTGCGATCTGCGCGCACCCCGCGCCGGGGTCGTCAGCATTATCGACTTCGAGGTCGGTGAAGTCGTCGGACCGGGCACGCCGGTGTTCGCGATAGAGACGCCGGACGCCGCGGAGATCCGCACCTACGCGCCCCAGGCCTGGCTCGCTGACCTGTCCGTCGGCTCTGTTCTCGAAGTCCGCGTCGATGGCTTCCCCGACCGGCCTTTTGCGGCGCAGGTCATCCGAATCCACGACACCGCCGAGTTTACCCCCGGCAACGTCCAGACCCCGGAGGACCGCATGCTCCTCGTCTACCGGATGGACCTTCGCGTTCGCGACGAGGCCCCAATGCCGCTGCGATCCGGCATGAGCGTGAGCGTCCGGATTCCGGAAGACACCAGCGGTGCGCCGTGAGCGACGACTACGCGATCACCACGACGGACCTGACTCGCACCTTCGGCGACTTCACCGCGGTCGACAGGGTCTCATTGCAGGTGCCGCGAGGCGCCATCTACGGGTTTCTCGGCCCCAACGGCTCCGGCAAGACCACCTGCGTACGCATGATCTGCGGCCTGCTCGGTATCAGCAGTGGCTCAGCACAATTGATGGGCCTCGATGTGGCGACCCACCCCGCCGAGATTCGCCGCCTGTACGGTTACATGTCGCAGAAGTTCAGCCTGTATCAGGACCTGACGGTGCTTGAGAATCTGCGCTTCTTCGGTCGCATCTATGGGCTGTCGCGCTCCGACGTGCGGACTACCGTCGACGCGCAGCTCGAGTCCCTCGGCCTGGCACCCTACGCCGATCGTCGGGCCGGGCTCCTGAGCGGCGGGTGGAAGCAGCGCCTGGCGCTGGGCGCGGCGCTCCTGCACAAGCCGCGCGTGCTCTTCCTGGACGAGCCGACAGCCGGAATCGACCCGGTGGCACGGCGGTCGCTGTGGAATCTGCTCTTTGAGCTGTCGGACGCGGGCGTGACCATCTTCGTGACCACGCACTACATGGACGAAGCCGAGCGCTGCTCCCACCTCGCATACATCCGAAGCGCGAGGCTGCTGGTTTACGGTACACCGAGCAGTCTCAAGGCGCTGCCGGATGTCACGCCGGCCGGCAACCGCTGGCTTGAGCTGAGCTGCGCGACTCCAACCCGTCTGCTGGGGCCGGTGTCCAAACTTCCCGGGGTCGAGGACTCGACCATCTTCGGCGACACGCTGCACCTCAGAGTCGCTCAGTCCTTCGAAGAGGCAGAAGCCGACGAGCTCTTCCGCAGCCTCGACGAGACCGAGTGGGGCTTTCGCGAGGTGAGCCCGGGCCTCGAAGACGTGTTCGTCACGCTCACGCGTCGTGAGCAGCAGGCCAACCAGAATGTTTAACGGACTCACGGCAATCGCCTACAAGGAGTTCCTGCACGTCGTCCGCGATCCGGCCACACGTTTTGTGTTTGTGATCCCGTTGTTTCAGCTGCTTCTGTTTGGTTTCGCGATCGACCTCGAGGTTACAGACATTCCCACCGCGGTCGTTGACCTGGACTCCACTGCGGAGTCCCGCGAGCTGCACCGTGTGTTTGCAAACACGGCGACCTTCGATGTGGTGTCGGTGCTTGCAACCGTCGACGAGCTCGACGCCGCCCTGACCGCGGCCGACGTGAAAGTCGGCGTCGTGATTCCGGATGGGTTCGCGCGCGAGCTCAGGCGGGGCGGCGGTGCCGAGGTCCTCGTGATGATCGACGGGTCATACTCGACCGAAGCCGGCACGGCCCTGAGCACCGCGAGGGCGATCGGGTTGTGGGCGCCGAGCCGCTTCGCGAATGTACGCGTCGACACACCTGAAATCGACGAGCGCCGTGTGGGCCCGCGGCGCATCGATGTCCGAACGCGACTGCTCTATAATCCCAACCTTCGTAGCGCGAACTTCTTCGTCCCCGGCCTCGTCGGGATCATTCTGCAACTGATCACGCTGTTGCTCACGTCTTTCGCAATTGTACGGGAGCGTGAAAACGGCACCTTTGAGCAGCTGATGGTCACGCCGGTAGGCGCCTGGGGCCTGCTTGTCGGGAAGCTGATCCCCTACCTCGTGATCGGGATCATCGAGACGGTGCTTGTGCTGCTCGCGATGGTCCATGTGTTCGGCATCCCGATCGCGGGCGCGTTGCCGGCGCTGATGATGCTCAGCGTGCTCTTTGTCGTCACGTCCCTCTCCCTGGGGGTCATCATCTCGACCTTCGCGCGTACCCAGACCGAGGCAATCCAGGTCAGCTTTCTGATCCTGCTCCCGTCGATCCTCCTGTCGGGGTTCATGTTCCCGCTCTCATCGGTCCCCGCGCCGGTGCAGCCGATCACGTACCTGATCCCTGTCCGCTACTTCATCGAAATCCTGCGAGGGATCATCGTGCGCGGGACGCCGGTGAGCGCGCTCTGGTTCGAGGCCGGCGCCCTCGCGGCGTACACACTGGTCCTGCTCATCGTCGGCGCGCTGCGCTTCCGAAAGCGCTTGGACTGATGTCCCCTCAACTCCCACAAGAGAGGCAGCATATGGGTTGGAACCGAAGCCCGCGCGTCACCCGGACGATCCTCGTCTGCGCCGCGCTCGTCGGCGCCGTTAGTTCTGTGCCGAGTCCCGGCTACGCCCTGGAACTCACCCTGGAAGAGACCCGCGCGCTGGCCCGCGAAGCCGCCTTCGAAGTCGAGATAATGCAGGCCCGCATAGACGCGCTTCAGGCCACGCAGCGCGAAGCCG
>JAUICO010000141.1 GCA_030427825.1 bacterium
CGCCTACCTGCAGCTGCTCGAAGAAGCGAAGAAGCGCGACCATCGCAAGCTGGGCAAAGACCTGGACCTCTTCAGTCTGCACCGCGAGTCACCGGGCGCCCTCTTCTGGCACCCGCGCGGATGGACCGTGTATCGCGAGCTGCAGAAGCTGTGGCGCGAGACACACGAGGCCGACGGCTACGTCGAGATCTGCAACCCCGTGATTTACCACAAGAGCCTGTACGAGACTTCGGGACACTGGGACCACTACAAAGACAACATGTTCATGCTGGAGTCCGAGGGCGAGACCTACTGCGTCAAGCCCATGAACTGCCCGGACACGATGCTCTTTTACCGCACGCGTAAGCACTCCTACCGGGAGCTTCCCCTGCGTGTCTCTGAGGGGCAGATTCTTCACCGCAACGAGTTGTCGGGCACCCTGAACGGGGCGTTTCGTGTACGCCAGTTTGCCCAGGACGACGCACATATCTTTGCGACTGAGGACCAGATCGAAGACGAGATCTCGGGCGTCATCAAGCTCATCGACAAGATCTACGGTTTGTTTGATCTGGACTTCCGCGTGATGCTGTCGACGCGGCCTGAGAAGTTCATGGGTGACCCGGCGCTGTGGGACAAAGCCGAGGTCTCGCTGAAGAATGCGATCGAAGCAAACAACCTTGATTACACCGTCAACGAAGGGGACGGCGCATTCTATGGTCCGAAGATCGACTTCGAAGTGTTGGATTCATTGGGGCGAAAGTGGCAGTGCGCGACCATTCAGTTGGACTTTCAGCTGCCGCGACGCTTCGAGCTGACCTATACGGACAGTGACAACAGCGAGAAGACTCCAATCGTCATTCATCGCGCCATCCTGGGCAGCTTTGAGCGATTCCTGGGGATTCTCATCGAGCACGTCGCCGGCGTCTTCCCGACCTGGCTTGCGCCGGTGCAGGTGCAGTTTCTGCCGGTCAACGACGACTGCGCTGCCGCCTGCCAGGTGGCAGCCGACAAGCTCTGTGCGAAGGGAATCCGCGCAGAGGTCGACGCACGCAGCGAGCGACTCGGCTACAAGATCCGCGAAGCCGAGCTGCACAAGGTGCCGTACATGCTGGTGGTCGGCGCCCGCGAGCTCGAGTCCGGCGAGTTCTCTCTGCGCACGTACAAAGATGGCGACCGCGGGACGGTCACCTACGAAGCGTTGGAAGCGGAAGTCGTCGAGGTTGTGCGCTCCCGCACCTTCGACGTTGAGCTCGAGACCATCGAGTGGAGCAGCGATGAGGACGACGAGGTGATGGGCTCCCGCGAAGGGTACTGAGTCGCTGCTCGGATATCATTCCGCTACGACTCGGTCGCGTCGAACTCGGGGTCGTCGAGTTCAAACTCCGCGAGCTCCGACGCGACGCTGAGCATGCCGGCGGCTCCGTCCGCAATCGACAGATCCCCGGCGCCGGAGGCGGCCTGCGCCAGACTCAATGATCCGCCCCGACCCCGGCCGTCACGCCCTGCGATCCCTTCGATGGCGGACTCGATCGCAATTCTGCCCTTACGGCTGCAGTTTGGGTGCTCAGTCAACGTGCGCAGGTAGGGAATCCACTCACGGCCGGCGAACTCGCCGACTGTTTTGAAGAGCCGGCGTTGCTCGTCCGGCGAACCGGCGAGCAGCGCCGGACCGATGTACTGCGCGCTGTGCTCGATCGGCAGTAGCGCCAACGCCCTTGCTGCGAGATCCTGACGCGAGGGACCGCCGGTCAACAGGCTCCGCGCTACGATGGCGCCGGTGCGCTCCGGCGCCAGGCTCCTCATCGCGTCACACAGCGCGTCCGCTGCATAGGGTGAGACCGTTTGCTCCCAGGCGGCGGCGAGCTCGTCGAAGACGCCAGGGAGGCGGTGTTTGAACGCAAGCCCGGCCGCCGCGTGCTGAAGGACGGACGAGGGCACTGACAGGGCCTCAACCACGAGGGCGCGCTGATCATCAGGCGTCGCACAGGACTCGAAGAGGTGCACCAGACAGGCGCGGCGTTGGTCGTCCGATATCGTTGTCCCCTTCACACCCACCGAGGGACAAAGAAGCTGCGCGGCGGGAACGGCGCTGAGTGGACCGTCGCGGAGAATGGCGCGGCGGGCGACAACCCGAGTACGCGGGTCCTCGCTCAGCTCCCGAATCACGAGATTGCGATAGCGTTCGCGGGATCTGACAGAGACCGCTTCGGTCCCCTCGGCGCGGCGGAGCATGCGCTCGCGAAACATGTAGCGATCGAGGCCGCCCATCGCGGCACGGTCGACGAGCGTCGAGATCGCGTCAGCGACCGCTTCCTCGCCTCCACCGTCGGGCAATTCGACGCCAATGCGGTCGGCGCGACCGGACACCCACTGATAGCTGTCGAAGTGGGGGGCGAAGCGACGCTCGATGGGCGACAGCCGAGTCGTGTCGATCATCTCCGTCCAGGTGCCTCCTTCCAATGGGCGACCGTGCAGCTCGACGGTGGTCGTAACCGGTTGCGTGGGAAAAGAGTCGACGCCCCCGTGGCGGCGTACAACGAACTCGTACCCGTCTATGAAATAGCGGAGCTCCTGGAACCAGGGTTTGCGCCCCAGCCTGCTGAGGTTCTCAATCGGCTGTGTCTGGTCCGCCAGAGGCGGGCTCGTTGACAGCAACCTGCCGAGTTGGACGCCGTCGAGTTTGTCACCGCCGGAGCGATCGGATTCGAGCAGTCCCCGTTCAAAGCCGGTCTCGATCACCTCAGCGCCGCGCATGAGCACAGCGATCCCGAACAGCCCGAAGGCCGCAGCACCGAGCAGCGCAAGGAATGTCACTTTAGAACCCTCACGTGACTCGATCTCCCGCGGCGTGGGCCACGCTGCGTCGCATATGCTCGGGCAAAACCGCCGACTCCAACGGAGATGGCACACCACATGCAGTGTTCTTCAGCGTCGCCACCCTCGACGCCGCTACAATCCCGCTGCACACTTATGGTGAGGTAAGGGGCTCCGGTGTCGTGAGCGAAGGCAGCCGCGGCCATTTGAGAAACAGAAATGCGTGCAACATTACAAAATCGGAGCCGGACATTGCGCCGCCCCCTTCTCAATCTCGTTGTAGCGACCGTCGCTGTCATCAGCCTCATCGCGTGTGACGACCCGGGAAGTGTACCCGCCGAGGACACCAGCGTCGATACCGTACCGGTCGACGCCGACCTGGCGCTGCGCGCAGCGCTGGACCGTCATGGGGTCATCGCGCCCGCGCCCGCAGAGCCTCAGAATCCTGACGCGGTGGCGGTCGGCCGCCTGCTATTCTTTGACGCCGAGTTGAGTGGAAACCGGGATGTTTCCTGTGCCACGTGCCACCACCCCAACCACGGGACCTCGGATGGGCTCCGCTTGAGCGTCGGCACGTTGGGTGTGGGGCTCGGCCCGGATCGGCAGCTCGCTGCCGGCCGGGAGCCGACACCGCGTAACGCGAATGACCTCTTCAACCGCGGACTGCCCGGCGTCGAGACCATGTTCTGGGACGGCCGCGTGGCCGGCAACTACGAAGCCGGTTTCACGCAGCCCCGATTCGACGACGTTCCCCTGCCGGCAGGCCTGGAGAGTGCGCTGGCCGCGCAGGCGATGTTCCCACCGACCTCGCGGGTCGAGATGCTGGGGCGTTCAGGCGAGCGGGACGTCCACGGAGACGAGAACGAGGTGGCGGTGCTGCGAGCCGACCACCTGGATGAGATTTGGGATGCCCTCTACGCCCGAATCGACGCGATCCCCGCGTACCGGGAGGCACTGGCCGCCGCATATCCTGAGCTCGCGAGCGATGAACGCAGCTTCGTCGAAGTGGCGAACGCGCTCGCGGCCTTCATGACCGACGCGTTTTCCACCCTGGACACGCCCTTCGACCGCTACCTCGCAGGCGACGACGATGCGCTGACCGAGGCCCAGAAGCGCGGCGCGCTGCTCTTCTACGGTGAAGCGAACTGCGCGAGCTGCCATAGCGGCGGCCTTCTGACCGACGACGACTTTCACAACATCGCGGTCCCGCAGTTCGGTCCCGGTAAGGGCAGCGAGGCGCCCTACGACTTCGGACGTGGCCGCGAGACCGGCGCCGTCACCGACCGCTTCGCCTTTCGCACACCCGCACTGCGCAACGTCGAACTCACCGGGCCCTGGATGCATAACGGCGCGTACACCGAGCTTCGCGACGCGGTGGTGCACCACCTCGACTGCGCCGCCGCCCTCGCCGCGTGGGACGAAGAACTGCCGCCCGAGATCGACGATCAGATCGTCGGAGCCGAGACCGCGGCGGCGCGGCTGCGGGCGACCATGGACGAAGGTATGTCTGCGCCGATCGTCCTCGCCGAAACCGAGATCGACGACCTGATGCGCTTCCTCTCTGCACTCACCGACCCCGCTGCGCTCGATCTCGACGACCTGATACCAGACGAAGTCCCCAGCGGACTCCCCGTCCCAAGGTAGTGGCAGTCACGTATGACGATGCCAGGTGAAGGCGAGACTCCGTCTCGCGCTCTGCCAAAGGGCTTTCGCCCTCTGGACACCCGTGCGGAAAGCTCCGCTTCCCTTCAGGGGTAGTTTGCACACGTGCGCGACAAGCATGTAGCACTGGACGTGAGGCGGCCCATGGCTATCGTGGACTCGCCTCGTCGGGCATTGGAGAGTGTTTATGAAGAAAGTGACATGGATGGCGATGTGCGCGGCGCTTCTCATCGCGGGCGAGGCCGGCGCGACGCAGGAGCCGCTGACGGCGCGTGCCATCGTCGACCAGGCGATCGACACCAACACGATGGGCTTTCAGCATGGCTCTGCGTTGATGTCCCTTCGGATTGAAGATGTATCGGGCGCTGTGAGAGAGCGACGAATCTCGGTTCGGGGCATGGACGACAACGGTCGTTCTCTGTCGATGATTCGTGTGATTGAGCCGGCGGACATCGCCGGCCAGTCGTATCTGCTGCGCGAGAACGAAGGCGGCGAAGACGACGTCTTCGTCTTCATGCCGGCCCTCGATGATTCCGCACGGCGTATTACCGGCGGGCAGAAGAACGGTGCCTTCATGGGCACACATATCACCTATGCAGACCTCGAATCCCGCGACATACGCGACGCCGAGTGTGTGCGCCACGACGATGAGGAGATTGGCGGCCACGCGGTGTATGTAGTGGATGCGACGCCAACCGCTGAGGTCGACAGCGAGTATTCACGGGTTCGGCTCTGGGTGCGGCAGAGTGACTACATTCCCCTGCGGATTCGCTTCTTTGACGCCGCGGGGAACACGCTGAAGACGATGTTTGCGGAGCAGATCGACGTGACAGATGACGGCCGTGTCTACGTCAAACAGATGTCACTCCGACTGGCGGCCGGCGGCGCTACGACGATGGTGATTGAGCAGCTTGACCTGGACGCCGAGATGTCCGCGTCGGAGTTTACTCCACACAATCTCGCGAACTGAGTGCGGACGCCGGGTACCGGTTTCGTGCGGTGGTGCGCTGCAGTGTGTGCGCGGCTCCGAGTTGTAGGGGTGGCGCGACGCGGCGCAATCTCGTGGGCAGCGCTGGCGGTTGCGTTGTTTGTTTGCACTTCGACCGACGCGCAGGAGACCATCCTGGACCCGGAAAACCCGGGAGTCCGCAACGAGTCGCAGAATGAGCAGACACCGCCCTCGAACAGCGGCTTGATCATGGACCCGGAAAACCCGGGAGTCCGCGCCGAGACGCAGAGCGAGCAAAGGCAGCCTTCGAACAGCGGCTTGATCATGGACCCGGAGAACCCTGGCAGCCTGCCGCCGGAGATGCCTCGCGAGCGGGCAGCGAATACAACGCCGGCGCCGGCACGCCCCACTATTTTTCGCGGCGAGCTGAGCAGCGAGAGCTCTGTGGACTTCGCGCATGAGCGCACGGACGAAGAAACGCTGCGCATCGTTAAGGAGATGTCGGCTCGCATCCGGCACCCTCTGGGCAGCTGGAACTTTGTCGCTGAGGGTCGTTTGAGCTGGTGGATGAGCGGCGGCGGCGCGGCGGATCGATCGGTGCTCGCTCCGGAGCGGGATCGCTGGGAGGCGGATGTCGAAGCAGAGCTGCGCGACTTCTACCTCGCAGGACGTGCGGGTGACTGGCTCTTTGTCGCCGGACAACAGGCGATAGTGTGGGGCAGCAGCGACATCATGCGGCCCGCAGACTTCATCTCGCCGCGAGACCTCCGCCGAGGACTGCTGCAGGGTGCAGACGATGCAAGGATCCCGATTCCTGCGTTGAGCGCCACCCGCATACTGGGAGACAGCGCGATTCAGGGAGTACTGGTCCCCTTCTTCTATGCGCACCGCTTTGACATCTACGGTTCGGACAACGCGCTGCTTCGGCCGGGCAGCCCGCTTGGGGTTGCGGGCGGTATCGCGACTTCGTTGCGAGCGCTGATCGATCCGAGCATCGACGGGCTGGTACAGCCTGCGATTGCGCAGACCGAGCGTCCGGCGCCCCTGCCGAAGAACGCCTCGGCGGGCCTGCGCTTCACCACAAGTCTGCGGGGCCTCGATCTGGGCATCGGCTACTTCTACGGGTGGGATCGCACGCCGGTCGTAGATGTTCATCCCGGTTTCCGTCCGCTGCTCGATACGGTGGGTGATGCGGCGGGCCTGCTGAGCTCAGACCCTGCGGCGCTGCTCTCTCTGATCGGCGACCTCGAGGTGCTGGCGCCGGACCTTTACCGGGCGATCGAAGACGGTGAGACCCTCTACCGGACGAGCTACGAGCGGCAGCACGCGGTTGAGGTCGATTTCACCCGCTACTTCGGGCCGATCGGCGTGCGCGCAGAGAGTGTCCTCTTCGCCCCGCAGACCGCAATCACCGACGACCTGGAGTCGATTCGGCGACCTGCGCTCTTCTCGACCCTGGGTCTCAGCCACGAGGGTCGCGGCGGCGACGTGGTCTTTGTCATCGAAGGCTTCTACCGCCACCACTTCGTTTCGTCGGACACTGAGCTCACTCTCTTCGGCCCCCGGCACGGCGGCGTGGCGACTGCTCTGCGGTGGTCACTGGCGACAGTCAATGCGAGGCGACTCCGGGTCGGCGACCTGAGTGTTGAGCTTGCTGCCGTCTATATGGCCCCCGGCGACGACCTGCTCGTCGCGCCGATGCTGCGCTTCGCGATCAGCGAGTCGCTGAGCGTGTCGGCGGCGGCGACGATCACTGCTTCTCTCGACCGCTCCCGGGCCACGCTGGGCGACCTGGTTGAGGACAACGACGCGTTCTCGTTTCGGCTTGAGCACGTGTTCTGAGCGAGCCGTGCACTTCCCGAAGACCTCGCATTCGATGATCCGCGGCGGCCTCAGGCCGGGCGGCGTCTCAACCGCGGCGCTCGATCGTGTTCTTGCTGGTGAGCGCGAACCCCGGCGGCAGGCTCTCTCGCACGTCGTCGAGTTCCTTCGTGACAACCCACTTTTTGTCGGCGAAGGTGGTCACGACCCTTGTCGTGATGCGCCCGCTCTCTTCGTCTGAAGTCAGCCGGCTCTGCAGGACCTCTCCCGCGTTGTCCGAGTCCCAGCGGATGATGGCGTCCACGGCGTGAAAGCGAACTGTCTCGTTCTGGTCTTCGACGAAGGGCTCCATCGCGACACGAAGTCGCGGTGAGTCATAGTCGCAGGCCAGCTGCAGGATGCCGATCTTCTTCTTCGGGTCACGCACATACTCGTTGTCCGTCTCTTCGAGAATCTCAGAGAGGAACTCGACAAAACGCTCATTGGGCCAGTGACCGATGAGGAAACGCAGCGGCCAGTACACCGGATGTTGCGTCGTGCGTACGTATTTGATCACGGTGGGGACGGCGGCGTCACCGAGGTCGGAGAGAAGCGTCAGAACGTACTCCTTCTCGTCACGATCAATCTGCGAGCTCGGCGCGAGGTGCTCGAAACGCATCAGGAGAATAGCGATGGCTTCGGTGTCGCCATCACGGGCCATCGCCGCCATTTCCTGCGCTGAGGCGAGACGTTCGTTGGTCTGATAGTACATGTTCGCCAGCTTCTTCCGCGCGCGCTCCTTCCTGCGCGCATTGCCGGCGTCTTTCGAGAAGTAGTCGAAGAGTCCCATGGCCTTCCTCATTTCGGCGTCAATCGGGGCCTGTCTGGAATGCTCGGCACGGGGTGTCAACCCGAGGCGACGCCATTGAGTGCGATGTCGGCCTGCACGCTGTGTGCCTCACAGATGTGCCCGAGAGCACCCCTAAAGTGCGTTGACACGCTACCGGCGCGAGAAGTAGGGTCCCGGCCACTATTTTTCGCTCGCGACGGGGGTTAGCCGCATGGCTGACGGCAAGGATACGAAGGGGGGCGCGCCCTCCACGGACGACATTATCGGCGACCTGGCCGGTGAGCTTGGTGTTGATCGGGACACCGACGTCGTGAAAATGACCGTTGAGACCACAGTGACGGACGCGGACTCGGCTGCAGCTGCGGGGTCCGGCACTTCCGAAACTGAGGGCGAAGTTGTCGAAGAAATCATCGAAGAGTTCGTCGAAGAAGCCGAGGACGGCAGTCAGGTCGTAAAGCGCGTGGTCAAGAAGATCATTCGTCGGACCTCGAAGTCGGCTGCGGTAGAAGCGGCGCCGGCAGCAGCACCGGCGGCGGCGGCAGCGCCTGCCGCTTCGGCTTCTCAGCCCGCGCCGCACCACCACGCGCTCAACCGCGCTGCGGCGTCGCTGATGGACTACGATCAGACCAACGACGAAGCGCTCGGCTACATCTTTGAAGTCGGCGGAAGTGAATCCGTAGA
>JAUICO010000142.1 GCA_030427825.1 bacterium
CGCAGATCGGCCCGATCCTCGATCAGTTCGGTATCGTTGTCCGCGTGCCGTCTACGCTGCGCGCGGACAGCAAGCAGCGCCTGCGACTGCGACTGCATGTAGGCCTCGGCGAGGGCTGGGAAGAAGACCGCGAATCGTCCCTGGGCCTGCAGGGCGTGACCGACTTCCACTGGCGCGTCGCCCTGGGCGACCACGACCTCACGCCGGAAGAGTTCGGCGAAGTCGCCGCGCTTCAGGAGCCCCTGGTCCAATGGCGTGGCACCTGGCTGGCTGTCGACCCGCAGGAACTCAGCCGCATGGAGAGCCTCTTCGACGGCGCCGACACCACCGGGCAGATCAATCGTTCGTCTGCCCTGTCTGCAGCCCTCACCGGCGTGCTCGCGAGCTCAGCGGGCACCTGGGTTGATGTGGTACCGGAGGGCGAGATCGACGAGCTCGTGCAGGCCCTTCGCGGCGCCGACGAGCTGGATCTGCTGCCTACGCCGAAGAAGTTTGTCGGCGAGCTTCGACCCTATCAGCAACGTGGTCTTACCTGGCTCGATTCCATGTCCCGCCTCGGCTTCGGCGTGTGCCTGGCCGACGACATGGGTCTCGGAAAGACCATCCAGGTCATCGCTGCACTCCTCGCCGCGCGCCAGGCCAAAGAGTGGAAGAAGGGGAGCCCCGCGCTGCTCATCTGTCCCACCTCAGTCCTCGGCAACTGGGAGCGCGAATTGAAGCGCTTCGCACCCTCTCTGAAAGTCGCCCGTCATCACGGCAGGAACCGCCCACAGAGCGACGATGAGCTCGAAGCGATCTGCAAGAAGGCAGACATCGTCCTCACCACCTACGTGCTCGCCCGGATCGACGTGGACATGCTCGCCGCGCGGCGCTGGGGATGGTGCGTCATCGACGAAGCGCAGAACATCAAGAATCCGGCAGCGCAGCAGGCGGCGGCGGTACGACGAATCCCGGCCCGGCGGCGCATCGCGCTCACCGGTACGCCTGTAGAAAACCGCCTGACCGAGCTCTGGTCGATCCTTCAGTTCGCGAACCCGGGCCTGCTCGGTACCGCCCGCGAGTTCAGGCGGCGCTTTGCGCTCCCGATCGAGCGATTCGGCGACCGCAAGGCCGCCGAGCAGCTGCGTCGACTCGTCGGGCCCTTCATCCTTCGCCGCGTGAAGACGGATCCGACGGTTATCCAGGATCTGCCTGAGAAGCTTGAATACAAGACCTACTGCACCCTCACGACGGAACAGGCCGGGCTCTACCAGGCGACCGTCGACGACGTGATGTCCAAGATCTCGAGCAGCAGCGGAGTCAAACGACGGGGCAACATCCTCGCGTTGCTGACCGCGCTCAAGCAGGTGTGCAATCACCCTTCGCACTTCCTCAAAGAAGAAGAGGGCAAGCTCACGGGCCGCTCCGGAAAGCTCACGCGCCTCACAGAGATGCTCGACGAGGTCGTGTCCGAGGGAGAGCACTGCCTCATCTTCACCCAGTACACCGAGATGGGCTCTCGCCTCGTCACCCATCTGCAGGAGACCTTCGACATCGATGTGCCCTTCATTCACGGTGGTGTCCCCGCGCTGAAGCGCGACGAGATTGTACAGACCTTCCAGGAAGATCCGGACGCTCCCCCAGTGCTGCTGCTCTCGCTGAAAGCCGGTGGCACCGGCCTGAATCTGACCCGCGCCACCCATGTGTTCCATTACGATCGGTGGTGGAACCCGGCGGTTGAAGACCAGGCGACCGATCGCGCGTACCGTGTCGGGCAGACTCGAAATGTGCAGGTGCACAAGATGTTGTGTCTGGGCACGGTCGAAGAGAAAATCGACGAGATTCTTGAGAGCAAACGACACCTCGCAGATGCGGTCGTTGGGACCGGCGAAGCATGGATCACAGAGCTCGACGATTCAGAGCTGCGCGACCTCTTCTCGTTGAGCTCATCCGCGACGCTGGATGATGAAGCAGAGGCCCGTTCATGAGTGATCACGAATTCGGCGGATCCTGGTGGGGCCAGAAGTGGATCGACTCTCTGGAACGTCTGAGCACGGCCTGGCAGAATCGACTGCCACGCGGTCGTGACTATGCCTCGAAAGGCCATGTCATCGCGCTCGCCGTCACCAACGGCAAGATTACGGCGAAGGTCCAGGGATCACGCTCCAAACCCTACTCGACCTCCATCGAAGTCCCGACGATTCGCGTGGAGCATTGGGATGGACTCATCGAGCGCCTCGCGTCGGAAGCCCGTTTCGCGGCGCAGCTGATGAGCGGCGAGATGCCTGCTGACATCGAGGAGCTGTTCAGCGATATCAACCTCAATCTCTTTCCGGCTCGAAACTCGGAGTTGATCTCCCAGTGTTCGTGTCCGGATAAGGCGCGGCCGTGCAAACATATTGCCGCGGTTCATTACGCCTTCGGAAAGGCGCTCGACCGTGATCCCTTCCTGCTCTTCGAGCTGCGCGGCGCCGGGCGCGAGACGCTGTTTCGCGGGTTTCACCGTGCGTGGTTTGGGGACGAGAGCCTGGAGGGCGGTGACTCTCTCGCGCCGGAGGTGCATGAGATCTCTACGGGCATCGCCGTTGAACCACTGAGCGCTGATCGCTTCAACCGGTCACCGCACGACGAAGAAGACCTGACCTTTGTTGTGAAGGGCCCCGAGGAGCCGCTCTTCGTTCTCAAGCGCCTCGGTGCGCCGATGAACTGGGATCTTCCGGTTCATATCAGCGACCTGCTCGGGCCGGTGACAGAAGCTGCCGGCACCCTCGCGATGCAGATCGCAGTGGCGGGCGGCGCAGAAGACGGACTCGAAGTCCTCGACAAGATTGTGACAGACGAAGACGAGAGCGGGGCGGACGCTGAAGCGCTGGGCACCGTATTCAGACGGGTCACCGCCGGCGGAGCCGACGAACAGGCGCCGAGCCCCGAGGTGTCCGAGCTGCCTGACGTATTGCCTTCTGCTGCACACATTCTTCCCGGCGCTTTGGGACGAAAGTCAGGAGAAGCCGACAAGAAGTCAACGGTTCGCAAGCGCAAGAAGATGGAACCCTCAGTGCTTATTCGCCGCAATCGCGGAGACAAGAACAAGTCGTCACGGCCTCGTGTAGACGCGGAAAAGCCAACGGCTACTTCGATCAAAACAAACACCCCCGAACCCACCGTGCGCAAACGTCGGCGGGCGGTCGGTGTCGGCGCAGGTAGCAGCGGCCGTGGCATGTCAGCGGTTGCCCTCGACACACAGTGGCGACAGGCCTGGGTGGCCGGCGATGATGAGGCCGCGTTGGCGGCGGCCAGAGGAGCCTGGCGCGCTTCAGCCGATGAGCGACGTTTTCAGATGCTCGTCGCCTCAGCGGACCGAGTCGGTACGATCGGGGACCTCATCGCCGAAGAGGTGAAGCCCATTTGTGATGACGCGATTCGCGCTGGAAGGCGGCTGAATACGCCCCAACTGCTCATGCTTCTCATGGCCGGTGAGTACGAAGTCGTCACCGACCTTGTTGTTGGAATGGGCGACGAAGTGTGGACCGCCGATGACCCGGTCGGGTTGGTGTTTCTTCCCTTCGCGCTGATGGCGCTCATCGGTGAGCGCTCGGTCCCGGAAGAGACCGCGATGTCTGAGCTGTGGGACGCCCTCTTCTGCCGTGGAGAAGACTCCTTCGGCGAGCTCGAGGATACCCCGGCTCCGGTAGGCGTGTGGCTTGAATGGGCGCTTGATGCCGAGGGAATCACGCCGGAACTGCATGAGCGACTGGAGCTGATCGTAAAGCAGATGGCCCTGGGCCTGCTCGAAATCGCGCGCTCCAAGCCGGTGCCTATGAAACCCCGCGTTGTCGCCGCAAACGCATTGGCGGTTGGCGAAGCTGTCAGCATGTTTGCCGGTGAAAGCGAAGCGGACTCCTTTGTCGCCATCGCGGTCGCCCGTGGGGCTGCGGACGTGACCCTCGGCAAGGCGATGAGCGGTGTACTTAAGGACTCCCCCCTGCTGTGATTGTGTGTGCTGAGGGTAGCTGAAGAATACCCTGCCGCCGGCAGCAAAGCAGTCCTCCTGCATGCTTCAGCGCAGGACTCGGCTCGCTGGGTTGAGGAACACACAGAGGGCGTAGATCTGGTCTACATTGACCCGCCTTTTGCCGCCGCCAGAGACTTCAGGATCCGGACGCAATACGAGAGTGACTCGGGGGTCGAGAGCTTCGAACGGGTAGCGTTTTCGGACCGTTGGGAGAGCCTGGACGAGTACCTTGGGATGATGGAAGGTGCCCTGAACGCGGTGCACTCCGCGCTGCACCCTGAGGGCAGCCTCCTCCTTCACTGCGACCACCGCGCGGCCCCGTATCTATCGGTGATCTGTGACCGCTTGTTTGGATTCGGCGACCGCCTTGGCGGCGGCCGCAAGCCCGGTTTTCGTAACGAGCTTGTGTGGGAGTACGGGCTCGGTGGCTCCAGTCATCGCAACTGGCCGCGCAAACACGACACCATCCTGTGGTACTCGAAAGGCACACGCTGGTACTTTGACGCGCCGCGGGTGCCGGCGACATCGCAGCGAATGCGCGGTCAGTTGAAGAAGGCGCCGGACGTGATCCGGGTGCCGACCCTGAACAACATGGCCGGGGAACGCTGCGGATATCCGACACAGAAACCGCTCCAACTTCTCTCCCTGCTGATCGACGCGCATTGCCCGCCCGGCGGAAGCGTCGCCGACTACTTCTCCGGCAGCGGAACTTGCGCCGTCGCTGCGCTGCGGTCCGGACGACGGGTGTTCGCGGGCGACATGGGCGACGACGGCGTCGCGATGACAAGGGCGCGGGTGCTCGGCGAATGCGAGGCCGATCTGACGGTCCTGCGTTCCACACAGGTGCCGGCCGCCCCGGCATTCGAATGTGCAGTGCGATTCGATAGCTCCGCGATGACGCTGTCGATGACCTCAGCGGGTGACGGTATCACCTTCGCGGCAGGTGGCACGCGACGCGAGGGTGTGTTCGTGGCGCAGGAGGCGAAGCCGATAGCTGTCGGCGCAGGAGCGATAACACTGAAGGCCGCGCCCCATGTGGTGATACGCACGGCCTCTGGCGGCGAGTTCTGCGGCCCGGTATCTGAACTTGCGACGATCCGGTGAAGCGCGCCGACCCACTGCCGCCGCGGTGACAGACCCCGTGTGTTGGCCCCGCCAGCGAGATGCGCCCATGTTGAAGCCAGCCAGCCGTACCGCCGCCATGGTCGCCGCATGTCGTGCCGCGGAGACCGAAGACGGCGGGGCCTGCAACGACCCCTGGGCCCGACACATGGTGGACGCGGGCGCGTATGAAATGGCGCGGGCCTACGCTGAGGGCTTTCCGGCCTTTCAACTCTGGATCGCAGTACGAACCGCTTTTCTCGACGAGCAGGTGCGGCGCCACATTGAGCGTGGCTGTCGGCAGATTGTCATCCTCGGTGCCGGCTTCGACTCCAGAGCGGCCCGCCTCTCTGCGCCCGATGTGCGGTTCTTCGAGGTCGACACGCCGGGAACGCAGGCCGAGAAGCGTGAGCGCGTTCAGAGGATTTCGGGATACCCGCAGCTCGCAGCAACCTATGTCACCTGCAACTTTGAGTCCCAGAGCTTCGTCGAACAGCTTGTGGGCGCCGGCTTCGATACAACGGCGCCGGCGTTTATCATCTGGGAGGGCGTAAGCTACTACCTGAGCGAGTCGGCAGTCCGTAATACGCTGACGCGAATCGCAGAGGAGCTCGCTCCGGACACCGTTGTCGCCTTCGACTTTCTTCCGCTGCGCATCGTGCAGGCCGGTTCCGGTACCGGGGTACGCGAGAGTGTCGAGCTGGTTCGCTCTGTGGGTGAGCCCTTTATTTTCGGCATCAACTACGTGATTCCCCTGCTCTATGATTGTGGTTTCCGACGAGCGCGGCAGCTGACCTTTGATGAGGCGTGGCTCTCGTTGAGTGGACGCTACGATCGCGACAACATGTTTCGGTTTCAATTCATCGCGCTGGCGTCGGTCGCGTACCCGGTGACTGTTTGACCGCATATGTCGGCGAGATCGCAGCGGTCTGCGCCGCGTTCACGTGGGCCATCTCGAGCATGATGTCGAGCGGGCGGGTGCGCAGGTCACGCCCCTGGCGATGAACACGCTGAAGTGTGGAATCGCACTGCTCATCCTGTGGCTGATTCTGCTCGTGGTATTCGGTCACGGGTTGCCGGCGGTACCGAACCGCAGGGCGGTGTACCTGCTGCTCGCGAGTGGGGTCATCGGCCTGGCAATTGGAGACACCCTGTTCTTCGAGGCCCTGATGCGGCTCGGCGCGCGTGAAGCCCTGCTCCTGCTGATGCTGACGGTGCCAATGATCGTTGTCGCGACGCTGATCGGCACCGTCGCCGGCGTGTGGCTGTTGATCATCGCGATCACGCGATCGTACAGCACGGGCGTTGCAGCGACACTGCTGGCTCTGACGCCGGTGTTCGTGCTTCCACTGGTGGCGATCGTCGATCGCGAGAGGCTGACGGCGCGGGCGGTCGTGGGCGCGCTCGTCGCATTTGCGGGCGTCGCCGCGCTCTTTCTTGCGCAGCCGTGACGGCCGGCGAGGGACGTTGAAGGCCGACAGAATACGCCGGCAGGTTCCTCAGCTCAGCCCGTCGGGGCTCAGTCGCCGCAGACGCCGCTCAGCGACACGGGCGAGGCATGTCCGCAATGACCTGCGCTCGCGCCGGGAGACCGGTAGGCGGCTGTCAGGTGATACATGCGGCACTGGATCGTGTCGCCGCTTGTGTCGCCTGAGGTGCCGGTATCGTCAATGTCGCGGCAGGCGGTGAAACACTGTTCGGCGTTGTCGAAAATCGCATTCTCACCCGTGCAGATCGACTCGGCGAGGTGGCAGTAGTTCGCACACCAGTTGCCGCACACATCGCCTCCGGTGATTCCGGCGTGGTAGCAGTGCACCTGCGGGGCTTCGCTCGCGGCGAACTGTGCATGATAGATACGACACCCGACGGTGTTGTTGCCGACATCATCGAAGGAGCCTGCGTCCCACTGCGCAGCGTTGGTGCAGAAATCGACGCAGTCGGCGAAGCCTGAGTAGTCGTCCTCAATCCCTGAGCAGGTGTCGACAAACTCAGCGCAGTACGCGGAGCAGCCGGGCGCGTCGCCACCCTCGTCGTCGTCGTCGGGAAATTCCGAGTCAAAGAACGTCGTGCAGCCGGCGGCCATGAAGAGCACCAGCGCAGACGAAAAGAATATTGCTGTCGTTCGTCGTATCATCGGTGGGCACTATCGCCATTTGCCGGAATCAGCACAAGTAATTCGATCGCTACCACTCCCGTGGGTTTCGAAGCACTTCGACAAGCTCGGCCTCGCGGCTGCCTGCTTCGGGCTGGTGGTCGTAGCGCCAGGCCACGGCGTTCGGCAGGGACATCAGGATCGACTCGGTGCGACCGCCGGTCTTGAGCCCGAACGTCGTGCCACGATCGTGAACGAGGTTGAACTCGACGTAGCGACCCCGCCGAATCAGCTGCCACTCCCGTTCGGCTTCGGTCACCGGCGCGTCCTGAAAGCGCTCAACGATGGGCACGTAGCTGGGAACGAATGCGTCGCCGACAGCGCGCACGAAGGCGAAGGTGTCTTCGGGCGCATCACTGAGATGATCGAAGAAGATACCGCCGATGCCCCGAGCTTCTCCACGGTGGGGCAGAAAGAAGTACTCGTCGCAGGTCTGCTTCATGGCCGCGTAGTCGCCGACCTTCGGATGCGCGGCGCAGGCAGCTTTGTACGCTGCGTGAAAGTCGCGAGCAGAACCTTCGTCCAGGTAGTACGGCGTGAGATCAGCGCCGCCGCCGAACCAGCCGGTATCTCCGCGGCTCAAGCGTCGCACGTTCATGTGAACGGTCGGGACATGCGGGTTGCGCGGGTGCAGCACCAACGACACGCCCGAGGCCTCGAAGTACCGCCCGTCGCCGGGCATTGTAGCGGCAAACTCCCGCGAGAAGTAGCCGCGCACCGACGAGAAGTTCACGCCGGCCTTCTCGAAGATTCGGCCGCCTTCGAGCACTCGCGTACGGCCGCCCCCGCCGAGCACCGGACCGTCGTGATCGGCGACCGATGACGCCGCCGGTAGGGGGGGACGTTGCCAGTCGTCATGCAGGAAGCGTCCACCGTCCAGCGCCTCCAACGAGGCGATGATCCGATCCTGAAGGTCTGTGAAATAAGCCTCGCATCGTTCGAAGAATCGCAACTGCAACCTCGCAGCAATGAGCACCGGCGGGTGCCCGGACCGGTATGGAATGACTTCAGTCGCGCACCCGGTTAGCATTCCACCACAGCAGGTCCACCCCGCTACGCACGGAGCGCCCGATGAACGGAGCCATAGAGAACGAAGATTCGACGCCGCAGCATCGTCCGAACCCTGAGGGCGGACATTCGTCAGCCGGCGGCTGGAACCCCAATCCGGCGGCACCAAATCCGCAACAGGGCGCGCCGTCACCGCAGCAACCTGCGTCGCAATTCTCCCAACAACCCGGCGGGCCCGCGGGATACCAGCAGCAACCCGGATACCAGCAGCAGCCCGGATACCAGCAGCAACCCGGATACCAGCAGCAACCCGGATACCAGCAGCAACCCGGTTGGGCGCAACCGGGATACGGTCAGACCCCGCCCGAGGTTGCCCGTCTCG
>JAUICO010000006.1 GCA_030427825.1 bacterium
GAAGCGGAACCGCTGGCGCAGCGTGCGGCGTAGACGAGTTCCAGAAGGCCCCTCGATGGCGTCACGGACTCGGTGCAGCATGTCAAAGTAGTCAATCTGCCCCTCACGCTGTTGCACCGTTTCAAGTTGTGCGACCGTAATTGGCAACAGGACCTCAAGCAGCATCCCGATCAGCTGCGGGAGAGCGCTGACCAGATGTTGCCCATGCCGAAACCACTCAACGTGCCACTCACTCTTGTTGAACGGGCTGCGCAGCTTTCCGGCGTTGGTCAGCGCTGTACCGAAGAGACAATCCCCTGCGTCAGCCAGCACCGCGTCGATCGCGTCGTCGCGAGTTGCGAAGGCCCCCTCGCGCCACGGGGTTGTGCTCTCGAAGTGTGGGAGCGCCGCTTTGGCGACAGAACCGTCCTTGTTGCGGGCGGCGTCGTAGAAGCGCTCCCAGTCGGTGTTGTCGAGGAGCGTGCCGATGGCCTCGCGGACCTCTGACGTTACCCGCCACCCGTAGCGAAGATACTCGTGTGCGCGACCGGCCTGCAGCAGCTCCGTAAAATCGGTCAGCCGCATCACGCTCAAGAGTTCGGCAACGGACTCCCGCACTTCAGGGTCTGTGGCCAGCGCGGTGCGCAGCACCTCACGGAAGGCCTGCTGCACCGCGACGCTTTCATCGACCAGCTCGATGTCGAAGGGCATGCCCGTGTCGATCGCAAGCTCGCTGAGGACGCGGTTGCAGAAGCCGTGGATAGTGCGGATAGACGCGCTGTCGAAGTCGTGGAGCGCGCGCCGAACCCGCCGGCGCGCGAGCGCGTCCAACGCGATGTGTGCTTCCGTGGGGTCGGCGTCACTCTCGGTCGCGTCACTGAGTCGGCGCAGAAAGCCACGAATTCTCTCTCGCAGCTCCCTGGTTGCCGCCTCAGTGTATGTAACGATCAGAAGCTGGTCGATTGTAGTGTTTGTTTCGACCAGTATGCGCGCAACCAGGCGCTCGATCGTGTAGGTCTTACCGGTGCCGGCGGCCGCCTCGATCACCGCATGCGCCGCTTCGCCCTGTACTACCGGGATCTCGGCGACAGACTGTGGGATTGCGACTCGTACCAGTGCACTCATCGGTACGCTCCCACGAGAATCGCTTCGTACCTTCGAGCGAGCAGCGCTTCAAACTCAGCAGCGTCGGGCACAGGGTACGCCGCGGCGTCGTGCAGGACCCCCCGTGCCTCGGCGAGCCGGTTGTCACTCTCGAGGACCGTCGTCACGCAGGTCGCAATACTCTCCAGCCGACGCCCACGTGCATATTCGAAGACTGCTTCGATCGGCAGAAAGCGCTCGTCCCCGCCCTCTCGCGTCAAATCCAGAGCAAGGTTCGCCAACCACACAGCAGCGGACCCGCAGCGTGCGAACTCCGGGCGACTCTCTCGGCAGAAGGTCAGCTGCTCCCTGCCGGGGCGTCGCCGCTGGGAGCCATCATAGAGAAGGTCGCAGGTGGCTCTCGTGATCACGCCGGCGGCTTCGAGAGCGGCAGAATCCACCCAGGCACGCGCGAGCTCGGGCTCGTGGTACGAGCGTGTGCCCGAGGTGCGCATCGCATCAAATACCACACATCGCTGCTGGCGCCTCATCCACGGCAGGGTGACGCCGGTGATCGAAATCTCGACATCCGGTGCATCCGGAGAGCGCACCTGCAGCGTATCCAGGTGTTCGTCGACGTGTTGGTACCGGTAGCTGCGTCCAAAACGGAAGACGACCGGTACCTCGCCGAGGTCGATGTTGTCTTCGGCAGCAAGCTGTCGCGCGAGCTCGAAGTAGTCACGCGCCTGGTCCACGTCATGATCGAAGAACACCTGGGCCGGCGCCGCACCCCGCTGTTCCAGCGCTCGGAGCTCTCGCTTGTACACGATGGAAGCTCGTTCCGGGTTGCCGCCGCCTTCGGAGATGGCGGCGCGGACCAGCGCGTTGCGCACGCTCCATCGAAGTGAGGTCGGCTCCCATGGCTCAGGCTCTCGTGTCACACGCCTGAGGCCGCGCATGCGCTGCGCCGCCCGCGCTTGAATGGGAGCGCAGAGAAAGTCGGCAAGAGAGCGCAGGTCGACCGAAATGCGACGGATGTCCCGACGCTTCCCGGGGCCCTCCGAGTCCTCAGTTGTCGACGCTGCGGCGTCGCCGGCAGCGACGATGGGCTCTTCGCGTCGCCAAACAGCGTCGAGGGCATCCCGCGCCGCCGGACCCGCGCTCTCGCGCAGCTCCTGCCAGGTCTCCGGGCGAAATCCGGCACCGAGGGAGCGTCGCAGAGACGCTGCAAGCCGAGCCGCCTGCTGTGTGCGTGCGAGGTGCGGGCGCCAGGTGGTCTCCGACTCGTCCCGAATCGATGAGGTGGCCTCCACGTGGATGGCCTGCAGGCCGCGGGGGCTGAGGTGTCTGCTCAGTGTGTGCGTGAATTCCTCAACTACCGACGACTCAGACGAAGCCTCGCCGCTGATGGGGTCTCTGCCCACATAGCTCACCGTCAGCCGCTGCCGCGCGGACAGGAGCGCGATCAGGAAGTGATAGCGATCCCGTTCCTGTACGGTGGTTTCTCCAGCTCGACGCCGGTTCGAGCGCACGTCCATCTGGTTGCGCTCGTCGGCAGAAGGGAACTCCGACTCTCCCAGGCCGGGAACAAACACATAGCGTGCTGGAATCATGTGGGTCGAAGAAAGCGGACCTACGAGGACTCCGGTGTCCAGCTCGGGAGAGCGCTGGCCGGGGATGCCGCGAAGCGCCCTGGCAAAGAGCTCTCCGGCGGCAACAAAGGGCACGCGACTGTGGTCATGAATGTCGTTGCCGCATCGGTCGATGGCCTCGAGGGCCCGTCGAAGCGCTGCCCGCTCCCGGTCGCTGTCCGGCCGCAGCTGTTCGCGGCAGAAAGAGACGACTACTGAGCTCCACTCGGCGGCGCTCATCCGTTTGGTCTCGAGTATCGCCAGCAGTCGCAGAATCCCCCGAACCGCCTGTACGAAGCGGGCGAGAGTGCCTCGTTGCTCGGGGTGCACCTCCAGGGGCAGCATGCGCGTATCGCTGCCGTCGAACCAACGCTCCTCACCGCTCTCGATCGGGCGCATCGCCGAGCCGAGTATCAGCCGGTTGAGCGCCTGCTCCCAATGAAAGTTGCCGCGGTGCAGGTAGGTGTCCGCTACCGAGTTCGCGTCTCGCCCGAATAGCGTGTTTGTTTCATCGACCCATCGCCGCCACACCGCAGCTTCATCGTCGTATCCGTTGCTGTGCGCGAGGGGGATCAGCACGCCGAGCATCTGGCGCCGTGTCAGCTCTGTGTGTGGAAGCGCAAGCAGTGCCTCGATTGCCTGCACCGCACGGCTGCTGCGATGTAGAGGAGAGTCAACAATGGTGTGGCGTATCCGCGGTTGGCTGCGGAATGCGGACTCCAGCTGCGCGACATACTCTTCGAGCGAGCCATCGGGAATCATCACACAGAAGTCGCTGAATCGCGCCCCGTCGTCTGCGTGCACAAGGGTCCAGATGTTGTCCGCGATCAGCTCGCATTCCGCGCGTACAGATGCGCAGGCGATCACGCGAACTGAAGGGTCGCCGGCGCCGACATTGTCGTCGCCGGACGCCGGCGGGGCGATGGCTTCGCGGCGCGGCTCCCGAAGAAGAATGTCACGTTGGACCGCGTTCAGCACGGTTTCCGTGCCGGGGACCTCAAAATGTTGCTCAAAGGTGCAGTCCGTCAGCGTGTTGACGAGGCGTACAAACTCGCGTCCCGGGCGGCCCCAGAGGCGCAGGGGCGGTGTGTCGTCGTCCTCACGTATCGAGAAGGGGTCTTCGGATTCGGTCCAGCGCGCACCGATCGCGCGGTCGTTGGCGCGCTCATCAAAGCGGGAACGAAGGGACGCGAGCTCGCCCCCGCCAAAGAGCCTGGCGGATTCGACGTCCTCCCAATATTCCATGCACGGATTCAACGCATACAGAAAGACATCGCAGCGGTCGCCGAGCTCGTAGACAAACTGCGCCAGTGAGGCGGATACGTTTTCGACGCCGAATACGAAGACCTGCGGCGGCACCGACGCGCCTGCCGCGAGCGCCTGCCGCGCACCCTGTGGCAACGAGACACTCCGCCGATCGCCCGAGGTGATCGCGGCGCGCCACAAGGTCTTCTGCCACGCCTGCGCGGGATGCTCGACGTCGCTGTCCTCGCCCCGCGCCCACCTCTGCAACATGTCGTCACGGCTGAATGAGTACTCTTCAAACAGCGTCGCCAGTCGTCGAGCGAGCTCGGCGCGATGACGCGCGTGTGTGGTTTGTTCCGATCCTCTCGCCAACCAACGTGTGATCGGCGCCATCTCCGGACGCTCCATCAGGTGCGGCGATTCCAGAAGAACGAAGAAGCGCAAGAATAGATTGTCGGCGCTGAGTACGGTGACTTCTTCGTCAACGGACGCGCTCAAGCCCGCGGCGAACTTCACGAGCTGAACGAATCGAAGCCCGGCGGCGATTCCGAGCTTTTCGGCCAGGCGAACCCGCAGCCAGGACTGTACGATTCGGTTTGGTGTGATGATGGTGATCGGCGCCAGGGGCGCCTGTCGCTGCGCTGTATCTACCCGCGTCGCCAGTGGCTCGACGAGGGCTTCAAGTCGGTTGGACCATGCCAGCTCAATCACAAAACGGCGGGGTTGAAGGTGAGCCGAGAGGGTATTGCCGGCGGGCACAGCACGCAAGCAGACGGTGGATGCCGAAGACGGGGACGTGGCGATGCCTGATGGCTGGGGATGTTGACAGCGGCACCCGGCAGCCACGATTGAGCACAGGCGATTCGAAGTACCCGCACAGTCGAAGGTCTTGATTACATCACGCACACCGACCCTTGCATACGCACTGAAGGACGCCCTCGGCGAGGGCGCGCTGGACCTGCTCCTTGCCGATGCGACGCTCGTCGAGGTGTCGTCCGGCGATGAGATTGTGCGCGAAGGCGAGCACGGCGACGCCCTGTATGTCGTGCTTGAAGGGGACGCGATCATCCACCGACACAGCGGGGACGGCCGGGATACCGTTGTAGCGAACTGTGGTCCGGGCGAGCACTTCGGAGAAGCCGCGCTCCTGCCCGGACGCAGCCCTCTTCGCAGCGCCGGCGTGCGGGCGCGAACCCGGATGCGTCTGCTGAGAATCGAACGCGAGCACTTTCAGCGGGCCCTCGCCGCGGACCGTGCGTTCAAGCGACGCCTTGAGGAGCGAGCGGATTCACACCGGGCCGCTGCAGTTGTACGCAGCTCGGCGCTGCTGGATGCTCTTGGACTCAGCGACAACGAACGCGCCGCATCGATCGCTTTCGAGCGAGGCACTTCCCTCTTCGGTGCCGGGGAACCCGCGCGTGCGCTGTATTTCGTCATAAGTGGTGCCGTTGAAGTGTACGTCTCTACGGGCGATGGCGATCATGTGATCAGTACCCTGGGTGGCGGACATTGCTTCGGTGAAGTCGGGCTTCTCGAGGACGCGCCTCGGACCGCCTCGGCGCGCGTCATCGAGGATGCCCGGCTGCTGGTGATCTCGGCCGAGCACGTGCGCGCCACAATGTCAGAGTCGCCACGTCTCGCGGGCATTTTTCGCGAACTCAAGCGAAGCTACAAGTTGCCGCGAAGAGGCACGGTGACTCAGTACGTGAATCGCGTTGATGGCCAGGACGCGATTACGACGGTGTATGAGCTTGAGGGCCATAGGAGCGTTGTCGCGGTCAGATCGATGCGGGGTGAGTCATTCACCGCGCGCGTTGTCGGCGAGACCGCAACGAATAGGCTTCGGTACGCCGATAGGGAACACGGTGTGGAGCGCAGCCTGGGGTTGAGTGCATCTGGAGCACTCGTCGAACTCGTTGTGCACGGGCCGTGGATCCAACTCAGCGAAGTGTTTCGGTTGCTGCTTGACGGGGTGGAGAATGACGCCGGACTCACGGCACGGTTCGAAGAAGCAGGCTCGATCGCTTTGGCCGATGTTAACGAGAGCCCGGGCGTACGCTGTGTGTGTGTAGGGGCCGGCACGTCGGCAGTGATCGAAGCACTGCGGGTCGGCGATGGGAGCTTTTCAGAGCTTCAAGCCGAGACTGGCTGCGGTACCGTTTGCGGGTCCTGCGTGCCGGCGATTCGTCACTTCGTTGACAACGGCGTGTGGCGGCCGGCGGTGATCAGCGAAGACCGTTTTCTCGCTGAGGGCACGCGCGAGTTTGCAATCAAACCACTTGATGGCCCAGCCGAGCGATTCGTCCCGGGACAACACATCGTGCTGTCCGGACTCGTTGACGGTATGTGGGTTCAACGCGCCTACACACTGACAACGGCGGGCGATCCGGCACCGGAGTATCGGATTGCGGTCAAGCGTGAACCATCGGGCGTGTTCTCGAACTGGCTTTTCTCTGAGGGTGGTCGCGACGCGATTCTGCAGGTGAGCTCGCCGCGAGGCAGCTTGTGCTGGAGCGCGGACGACCGCCCGACGGTGTGTTTGGTCGCTGGGATTGGCTGCACACCGGCGCTGGCAATCGTTGCGGCTCACACGCAGCGCGAGTCGTCGAGTCCGCTGCACGTCGATTACTCGGCAGGCAATCGTGATTCAGCGGCGGCGCTCGACGCGCTCTCGGCGGCGGCAGAAGCATGCGGGTGCCTCACGCTGCGTACCCGGTTTACGTCGGATGAGGGGCGGATTGATGAGGCCGCAGTGGCTGCCCTGGCTTCGCAGCACCCGGCGGCGCAATACGTTATCTGCGGGCCGGAATCGTACGCAGGAGTCGTAATGCGCGGCCTCCGACTTGCGGGGGTTTCGGACGCTGCGATCCACACCGAGTCTTTCGTGCTGCAAAGTGAATCGCGGGCGACGAAGAACGATGGCGGGGGCGCGGACGTCAGGGGTGGCGGCGCGCGTCGTGCCTCACCCGGTGTCCTCAAGAGTCTGTTGCGAAGCGTGTTCGGCCGCGGCTGAGAGCCGTTCTCAGCCCGCGGCTTCAAGGGGCGCTATTGACACCTCTGTCGTGGGTGCCGGGGTCTGTTTCATGCGAAAATGCAGGAGGTAGAGGTAGACCAGATCCAACACGAGGATAGTGACACACAGGAAGGTGAGAAAGGCCCAATGCTCAATGTGTGGATTCATCAGCGGCAGAAACACGTGGGCACCGATGGCCGTCCCGAGGGTTCCAAGCATCTTGAGCCATGCGCCGGCGACGCTGAGGCCGCGACCATCTTCGCGTTGAAAGAACGCCCAGATGAAGAGGACGCTCATCACAAGGTTGATGAAGAAGGCGTCGATGAGCGCGAGGCGGTCCTGAAAGGTGATCACGAAGGTCAGCTGCCCGGCGATGCCGATAACAATCGCCGCCGGCACCCACACACGGAACCACTTTCGCAACCAGTAGTTCTTCTGCATGGCGGCTCCATAGGTCCAAAGCTGCCAGACCAGCAGGCAGTCGAGCAAGAGCCAGCCCATGTTCAGGGCCGGCCACAGCGTGTTGAAGTTCGGCAGGATCAGATACATCGACTCCCAGCCGAAGTTCAGGCACATCGCGATCGCCGGCACCGCCGGAGCCTTGTCACGGAATCCTTTCCTGAGAAAGCAGATGTAGGCGAGGATCCATAGCACGCAGCCGAAAGAGCAGACGAGGTGGTACCAGGCCCAAAGGTCCAGGGCCTCGGGCGGGGCATTCTCAAAGTTTGGAAGATACGCGTTCAACATCGTCTCTGGCTCGCGGCGCAATCGTGGAGAGGTTTACTATCGTGCGTTATCTCGCGGCGGATGCACCGCGCCGCACAATGATGTCACTTGACCGAAGGGATGAGCATGTACCTGCTCGCCTCACGCGCGTCACACGATTTGTAGTATTACCCTCTCCAGGGAAGCACAGCTTTCCGCCGGGGTTCGAGGGGGTGAAAACCCGCTCGCAGAGCGCGAGACAGCGTCTCGCACCCCGCCCATGCGACGACACGGGCGCGCACCTCATCAGACACTGGTCGGGGTGGTGCCCCGCTGCTATGTCGACTGCCGATTCGTTGCTAAGGAGCACGCTTGTTACCTGCCAATGCACCGGTCCCGGACCGCTTCAGTCGCCGGGATGAAGCAGCGCGCATGTTCGGCGAGGACGCGCGCCGCTTCGCACAGTACATGATGCAGGGCGACCCCCTGGCTGATGCGCTCGCGTTGCGGCTGTCGAAGGGGCGAATCGGAGCGTCGCAGGCATTGGTGGACCGCGCGTTGCGCGAAGGCGTCGACCGACTGGGCGTGATTCCGGGCGAGCTTCGCGCCCTGCTGGATGAAGTTGAGCAGGTTCCGGACTGGGTAGACTTTGACAGAATCCACCACGGTGCAGTGGCGGTTCAACGCCTGGGGCCGGCTGCCATGCTGATTCTCTCGGCGTGGTCGCTGATGAACAGCTATCACAGCGGACCGGCAGTCAAGGCACTGATGTTCACCGGAGAGTTAACGACTCGCGCGCCGCGTCGCCTGGCTGAGACGGGACGATTCGTCACGGAAGTGACGCAGGTGGATGGTCTCAGACGCTTTGGAAGAGGCCTTGAGATTACGGTGAAGGTACGCATCATGCATGCGCAGGTTCGCCGGATGATTCACGCAGATGCCTCTGTTTGGAATGCCTCTGCATGGGGCGCGCCGATCAATCAGGCGGACATGCTGGGGACGATTGTCGAGCTGTCTTTCCTGGTGATCGAAGGGGCCCGAAAGCTGGGTTTTCGGTTCACAAGGAAGGAGCGCGAGGACATTGTTCACTTGTGGCGCTACGTCGGCCATCTTTCCGGGGTTTCACCCTGGCTGTTGGAGCATCTGGATTCCTACGAGCGTGGGTGGGAGTTCTCGCAGATGATCCGTATGGTGCAGGCGGGCTCCGACGACGACTCAGTCGCACTCGCGGCTGCGTTGAGAGACGCGAGCTACCAATCCGTATCAAGCAGGTTTGAGCGGATGATGTTGCCGGTTGTGACTCGACTGCATAACGGCCTAGTCTGGTCATTCAACGGGGATGAGATTGCGCGCGACTTGAAGACTCCGAACCGAGCGTGGCGGCATGCACGCCTGCCGATACGAGCCGTGATCAGCGTGCTCGAGCTGGTGCGAATATGTGTGCCGGGGATGTCTGCGGCACTGTCCAGGCGACGAAACGCCGCCGGCCTGGCGCGGATCTCATCGATGCTTGAGAATCGAGAGCCTGCGTTCACCGTGGGTTCGTCGACAGAGCGCCTTCTCTCGACCACGCCGCACCGGGCGATTGAGTAGAACAGCGGCTCCGGGAGTGCCGCTCCGGTATGGCCTGAGCGTCGAGTTGCCCCCGCTTGAGCACTTGAGCCGAGGCGACTAACGTGGCTGCATGCTCACTCTCGCTCAGCGAATCCAAACACCGCCGCTGAAGTGCCAGGGCATAAAGACGAAGCTCCTGCCTTTCATCGCTGCATCGATTGACTGGGATTACGCCGGGACGTGGATTGAACCCTTCGGGGGCTCTGGAGTGGTGGCGCTGAACATCGCGCCGCCGCGGGTTCGCTACTCGGACGCGAATCCACATATTGTGAACTTGTATGCCGGGATTCGCGACGGGCGGGTGACGCCGGAGTCGGTACGTGTACACCTTGAACGCGAAGGCGCACAGCTTCTCGAAATCGGCGAAAGTCACTACTACGCGATTCGATCGCGATTCAATGCGTCGCATGATGCACACGACTTTATCTTCCTAAATAGGAGCTGTTTCAACGGCCTGATGCGCTTTAACCGTAGCGGCGGTTTCAACGTTCCTTTCTGCCGCAAGCCGGAGCGATTCCGACCTGCGTACGTCACGCGCATCGTGAACCAGGTCGCGGCTATGGCGATGGCGATGCAGCGATCAAGTTGGGAGATCCTTTGTCTGGATTGGAGGGAATGCGTCGCGACCGCCGTCGCCGGCGATCTTGTGTACATGGATCCGCCGTATATCGGCCGTCACGCTGACTACTACACACAATGGGATGAGAGCGAAGCCCAGGCGCTTGCGGCGTGGGCGCGCAGTGCGCCCTGCGGATTCGCCTGTTCGATGTGGGCAAAGACGCAATATCGCACCAACACACACCTCGAAGAGGACTGGTCCTGGGCACGCACCGTGACCACGGAGCACTTCTTTCATCTGGGCAGCTACGAGAAGCTGCGCGGCGGAGTCACCGAGGCCCTGCTGCTGCCCGCATAGAACGGCGCACTCAACCCCGACTGCTGCTACCAACCCCCCATCAGGAAAGCGCAGCTTTCCGCAGGGATTCCAAAGGGTGAAAACCCTTTGGCAGAGCGCGAGAAGCAATCGAGTCCGGTTGCCGGTGGCAACCGAGCGAGAGCGCTAGTGCTGATCGCGTAGCGAGCAGTCTCGCACCACGCACTACTCGTCGCTGATCGTCAGCTCGGCGCCCATCAGCACCGGCTTCATCACCTTGCCTGAGGCATTGCGCGGAAGTGGTTCTCGTCGAATCTCCCAGTGTGCCGGAATCTTGAAATACGCGAGCTTTGATTCCAGCGCCTGTTTGATCTCATCGATATCCGGTGTGGCGCCGGGTAGGGGAACCAGGATGGCCTTGCACTCCTGCCCCAGCTCCTCGTGCGGGACGCCTACGACGGCCACCTCGTCGATTCCCGGCAGCAGCGCGAGCTGCGCCTCGATCTCTGCAGGGTAGATGTTCTCGCCTCCCCGAATGATCAGATCAGTGCGCCGGGACGCGATGTGCAGTCGCCCGTCGCGCAGGAAGCCGATGTCGCCGGTGCGCAACCACCGGTCACCGGTGATTCGCTCCGCGGTCGCCTCCGGATTGCGCCAGTAGCCCTGCATGACAAGAGGAGAGCGAATCCAGATTTCGCCGATCTCACCGTCTGGCAGGCCGACCCCGTGGTCGTCGCGTATGCTCACCTCCACTGTCGGTAGCGGGCGCCCCACAGACGTGGGAAACTGTGCGAGCTCGTCGCCGAAAGTGATGGTTGCCAGCGCGCAGGCTTCCGTCAGCCCGTATCCCACGGCAGCGGTGGTTCTCACGCTCGGCATGCGCGTTTTGAGTTCCGTCATCAGCGCCTCAGAGACCGGTGAGCCGCCGAGCCCGACAAAGCGCATGCTGCTGAGGTCGTATTGGTCGAAGTCCGGATGAGCGAGGACGCGATGCACCATCGTGGCGGTCGGCCCCCAGCCCGAGACCCGCTCGCGCTGAATGATCTCGAGGATTTCGCCGGCATCGAAGCGTCCGACGGTCCACACCGTTTTGGCGCCTACGACCATGCGGGTGATAATTCCGGCGTAGAGCCCGGACACATGAAAGAGCGGCGTACTCACCAGGGCGCAGTTTTCTTCTGTCTGAACCACATCAACACCGCGCAGCTGGTCGAGCATGCTCGCACGTGCGCCGTGAAATATCTGAATCCCGGTCAGAGCAATGATGTTGCGGTGTGTGGCTACAATGCCCTTCGGTCGCCCGGTCGTGCCGCTGCTGTAGAGAATCGCCGCCGGGTCGTCTTCGTCGATGTGTGTTTGGCAGAGCGCCGCGTCCATGTGTGGACGGGTCAGGGCGTCAAAGCCCTCTTCAATCACGACCGTCGGACACATCTCTCTCGCTTCGGGAGCCCGCGCCAGTCGCTTGCGATCTACGAAGAGGACCTTTGGTACACAGTCTTTCAGAGCAAACAGGATCTCGTCACGCACCCACCAGCCGTTCAGCCCGACAGGGAGAGCGCCGAGGCTGATAGCGGCCCAGAAAGCGATGACCCACTCCGGCTTGTTTGAGGCCAGAATCGCAACTCGGTCACCCTTTTGAACGCCAAAGCGCTCACGCAATGCGGCCGCGGTGGCGCACACCAACCGATAATGTTCTGCGTAGGTGATTCTGCGATCGCCGAAGATGACGTATTCGCGTTCACCGAAGCCTGCGCTTGCGGCGAGTACGTCTCGCAGCGAGCGGTGGCGGCTTCGAAACACAGACATCGGGACACCGGCGACATCTTCGATGTGTGTTTCGAAGTGGCTTCCGGGTGCCAGCAACGCGGCCTCAATCCCGGCAAGGTCCGCCGCAACGTCAGGTGACATCGTTGCCGATCAGCATCACCTCTTCGGTGCGGTCCGTGGCAGGTGGCGGTGTCGGCCACATGTCTGAGATCTCCTGATACAGGTCGTCGCTGATTCGATAGTCCGCGCCGTCGAGAAGCGGGCGCATCTGCTCAACGGTGCGGGCACCGATGATGGGGGCTGTCACCGCCGGGTGGGTGCGCGCCCACGCCACGGCCAATGTCGCGGGGTGCACGCCGGCCTTGTTTGCGATCCCGACAAACTGTTCAGCGGCGGCGTAATAGTGCGGGTCCGAATACCGCGCCCTGTACATTTTGTTTGACACCAGGCGCCCCGAAGGCGGTCGCAGGTCTTTGCCGTACTTGCCGGTAAGCAATCCACCGGCGAGGGGGCCGTAGGCAAGTACGCCGAGTCCCTCGGACTGCGCCATCGGCAGAATCTCTACTTCGGCCTGGCGCTTCACCGCGCTGTACATAGGCTGAGTGCAAACCGGCCGGGCCCAGCCGTACTTCTCACACATGTCGACGGCCTTCTGCGTCTGCCAGGCCGAAAAGTTGCTGACCGCCGGGTAGAGGATCTTTCCCTGCCGAACGAGGTCGTCCACCGCCCGCATCGTCTCGTCGAGAGCGGTCATGCTGTCGTAGCGGTGCAGGAAGAAGACATCGATGTAGTCGGTCCCAAGACGCCTGAGGCTGGCTTCAACAGCCCGCACCAGATGGTAGCGCGACAGCCCCCAGTCATTCGGTCCCTTTCCGGTGGGAAAGTACGCCTTGGTGGTCAGCACGATGTCATCCCGCGACCGCCCGATCAGCTTGCCAAGCAGCAGTTCACTGCGCCCCTTCCCGTAGATATCGGCGCAGTCGAAGGTGTTGATCCCGGCGTCCATCGCCGCCCGAAACAGAGCGGCCGAAGCCTGGTCGTCTGCGTCGCCGCCGAAGGCCATCGTACCGAATACCAGCGCCGATACTTTGACGCCCGTGCGCCCCAGCAGCTTGTACTGCATCGTCAGTTCCCCAGGTTCGAAATTGGTGTGCGCAACAGCTACACGATCCGAAGTCGCCGGGGAATGCCGCCGCGCGATCGGGTGCTTACGCGAAGTTGCGAGACTGCTCGCTGCGCGATCAGGACTACCGCTTTCGCGCGGTTGCCACCGGCAACCGGGCTCAATTGCTTCTCGCGCTCTGCAAAGGGGCTTTCGCCCCTTTGAACCCCGGCGGAAAGCTTCGCTTTCCTGAAGAGCGTCTTGAGCTGCGGACACTCCTGAGAATAGCAGTGGCCGAGCTTCGAGAATGTGACGTCGAGCACTATAGCGGCAATCATCTTGCGCGAGTGCGAATCGAACTACTGAGGAGACCCTGATGGCGTGGCAGATTGTTCGAGTGGTCGTGAGTGTGGCGGTGATCATTGCGGTGAGCGAGGTGGCTTCCCGCAGCTCGACCCTGGGTGCGGTGCTGGCGTCGATCCCCCTGGTCAGCGTCCTGGGCATGATGTGGCTGTACCTGGACACCGGCGAGACGGAAACGGTGGCGGCTCTGAGCCGTGACATCGTCTGGCTGGTCATCCCCTCACTTGTCCTCTTTGTTCTGCTGCCGATCCTGCTTGAGCGCGATTGGGGCTTCTGGACCGCTCTGGCGACGTCGATCGCGGCAACGGTGGGATGCTACCTGCTCACCATCGCCGCGATGAGCCGACTTCGAGGTGGGTGATTCCAGGCGCCCACAATCATCCGACCCGAAAAACCACCAACGGAAAGCGTAGCTTTCCGTGGGGTGCAGGGGCATGCGCCCCTGCCGGGAGCGCGAGGGCAGCGCCCTCGCACCCCCACGCCGCTACTCAGAGCGCCACTCAGATTTGACCCGGTGGGCGTGTCGATCTAGCTGCCATGTACACTCGCACGATCGGGACCGGCGCTGCCAGGCGCGGGGGACACGTGTGGCCAGACCCCGGGTTTTGGAATGACAGTCGCCAGACTACTGCTCGCTACGTCAGCGGCAATGCTCTTCGCATTGATGGGAGCTGCGCATGCGGCGTGCCCGGATCAGAACCTCGGTTCTCAGCTGGGAACGGTGGCGACGGGTTCTACATGTGATGCGTTGAATGACGACGCCGGCAGCTGCGGGACGGTGAATGGGACGGATGAAGATGTCGCATTCGTTTGGACGGCGCCCGAGGCCGGCACCTACACTTTTGCGACCCTCGGCTCGAGCTACGACACGGTAATCTACGTGCGCGACGGCGAGTGTGGCAGCACGGAGCTGGCCTGCGACGACGACACGGCGGACGGGACCCTGTCGCTCATCAGCGATCTGCCACTCGCGGCGGGTCAGACCGTCACGATTCATCTGGACGGCTACAGCGGGTGCGGAAACTACTCACTGACGATTGAGAATACGACGACGCCACCCTGCGCCGATGAGAACATCGGCTCGGCTCTTGGCGCGGTCTCCTCCGGGACCACCTGTGGGCTGGGAGACGTCATTGAGGGAAGCTGTGACAGCGGAAGCGGTGGCGAGGAGCGGATCATCGCGTGGACCGCGCCGCAGTCCGGCGACTACACTTTCAGCCTCGCCGGCTCCTCGTACGATACGATTCTGTCGCTTCGCAACGGCGCATGTGACGGCGTGGAGCTCGGTTGCGATGATGACGGCATCGACATCGGTGGTGCATCGCGGCTCAGCGATGTGGCTCTGAGCGCGGGCCAGGAGATCTTCATCGTTGTCGATGGGTACACCGGCTGTGGCAGTTACTCGCTGAACATCTCCGGGAACTTCCCGGCCCCGTGTCCGGGCACCGACCTTGGCAGCGCGGTGGGCAACGGAGTGGCGGGCGGCACTACCGGCGGGACCTCGGGCATGACCTCGGGCTCCTTTGGAGACTGTTCCGGATCGACCGGACCGGAGGCATCCTATCTTTGGACTGCACCGGCTACAGGCACCTACAGCTTCAGCACAGACAACGGCTCGACCAACTTCGATACAGTGCTCTATCTTCGCGCGGTCGGATGTTCGGGCGCGGTAATCGCGTGCAGCGACGATGAAGACCCGGGCGGCTTCTTTGGCGGCGGTAACTCGCGGTCGTCGATCTCGGGAATCAATCTCAGCGGCGGACAGCAGGTGGTGATTGTCGTCGACGGATACGACAGCACTGAGAGCGGTTCATTCGCCCTCGACATTGGCGGCGGCTGGTGCGGCGACGGCACCATTCAGGCAGGGGAAGAGTGCGACGGCGCCGGTACCGTGAACATCTCCGGTCAGTCCGACTGCGCGACGCTGGTGCCGGGTTCATCAGGTGTTGTTGTTTGCGGCGAGACCGGAATCAGCGGTTGCCGGAGAGACACCAGCGGGTGCTCGGTGACCTGCACACCGAGCACAGAAGTGTGCGACGGGCTGGACAACGACTGCAATGACACCGTCGATGATGGCGGCTCGGCGTTGTGCAGCGACCCGCCAAACGCAAGCGGTGTGTGCAACGGATCTGCCGGCTGTGGGCTGATCTGCAACTCGGGCTTCTTTGACGGCAACGGCGACGTATCCGACGGATGCGAGAGTTCGTCGTGCCAACCGACGAACGGCGGCGTCGAAGTGTGTGATGGTTTGGACAATGATTGTGATGGTACCAATGACAATGGGGGCAACGCGCTGTGTGTAGACCCGGCAAACGCGACCGCAGTGTGCAACGGAGCAGCTGGGTGTGCGTTGGTTTGTGACAATGGGTTTGTCGACGCGAACGCTGATGCATCGGACGGCTGCGAAGTCGCGGTGCTCACGGACAGTGACGGGGATCAGGTACCCGATGCAAGTGACAACTGCCCCTTTACTGCGAACGTCGACCAAACGGACACAGATGGGGACGGCGTCGGTGACGCCTGTGACACCGTGGGCCCGGTAGACAGCGACGGTGACGGCATCAGCGACGAGAACGACAACTGCCCGCTGAACAGCAACCCGGGTCAGGAAGACAGCGACGGCGACGGCGCCGGCGACATCTGCGACACGGGGGACCCGCCGGACGGCGACGGCGACGGCATCGCTGACGCAAACGACAACTGCCCCCTCGTCGCGAACGCGGATCAGGCAGACGACGACAACGATGGCGTCGGAAATGTATGCGACACGACGGGCCCTGCGGCGGACACGGACGGCGACGGCGTCGTCGATTCCGAGGACAACTGCGTTGCTGCTTTTAATCCCGGGCAGGAAGACAGCGACTTCGATGGTATTGGCGATGTCTGCGATACAGGCACCCCCGGGGGCGATGCGGACGGCGACGGCGTGCCCGACGCTACCGACAATTGTGTTCAGGTTCCCAATACCAGACAGACAGACACGGATCGCGACGGTATCGGCGACGCCTGTGACACGAACAACAACGCAGGTGGTGGCGGATCGCGGCCGTCGGGAACGCGGGTGCGCGGCGGCTCCCTGTTTGGTTGTGCGTCATCGCAGGCGCCGGCCTCGGGCGTCGCGCTCCTGCTGATCGGTCTGCTCTGTGTGGTCAGACGTTTGAGGTGAGCGCCGCCGCTTTTGAGACGCCGACTCTGTAGTGCCAACGCCCGCCGAGGTAGCGCACGATGCACCCGGCGGCGATGCATGCGATGTGTGCAGTCAGCGCGTACCATGCACCCCTGGCGCCGAGTCCCTGCTTGATTCCGAGGAACCAGGCCAGGGGGACAAGAACTAGCCAGGCAGAGATGACCGTCAGCCACATTGTGAAGCGCGTATCGCCGGTGCCGTTGAGGGCTCCGGTTGTGATCATGGCGACCGCGTCGAGGACCTGGAAAAAGGCGGCGATATAAAGCAGCTGCGAACCGATGCGCAGCACGTCCGCGTCGTTGCGAAAGATCATGATCAGCGCCTCTGGAAACGCAAAGAAGATGAGCGCAAGAAAGCCCATGATACCGACGCCCAACGTCAATGCGGATCGGTAGGAGCGGTGCACCAGATCCAGTCTGCCCGCACCGGCGTAGCGTCCGGTGAGGACACCCGCAGCGTCGCCGAGCCCATGTCCGGGCAGGAAGCTCACGCTGATGATCTTGATGGCGATCGTGTTGGCTGCGAGCTCGGCGTCGCCGAGCCGTGCCATCAGGACGACGATCAGCGACCAGGCGGCGATCTCCAGGGTCCACTGCACGCCCATCGGAAGGCCGATGTGCAGCAGCGCACGCGCCTCGCTGACGCGGATCGAGATTGCACGACCGTGATCGCGAACAAAGAGCGTCAGGACGGTCGCCGCGCCGACCACTGTTGCGATCACAGTCGCGATGGCCGCTCCCTGGTGTGCGAGCTCAGGAAAGGGTCCGATGCCGAAGATGAGCAACACGTCGAGGCCGATGTTGATGCCGTTGACCAGCAGGGTGATCCACATCGCGGTACGTGTGTCGCCGGTGCCCTTGTAGAAGTTGATGCCCGCGAGCATTGCGTACCAGAAGAGGGCGCCGGCCACGCGTATGTCAAAGTACTCACGCGCGATCGACTGCACGTTGTCACTGCCGCCGACGGTCACGAAGAGCCGGGGTGAAATCAAACAGAATAGGGTCACACCGAGGCCACCCGCGATCGCGATCGCGAACGAGGTCCAGCCAATCTCGCGAATCTCGTGCTCGCGCTGTGCGCCGATTCGTTGCGATGTCAGGATTTTGGTCGACATCAACAGGCCCATGAAGAAGGCGTTGATGACCATGGTGAAGCTTGTAGCGAGGCCCACAGCCCCCACGTGGGCTTTCCCCAGCTTTGCGACGAGCAGGGTGTCCGCGACTCCCATCACGGTGAACGAGAGCATGGACACGATGATCGGGCCGGCGAGTACGGCGACTTCACGAACGCTGCCGGCCTCGTATCGGCTGTCAACGGCGGGATTGGTCGAGTTGTTTGGATGTGCAGCGGACATTTCGAAACTCAGGCTCAGACAGAGTCGGCTTTGGGCCGGTAGCGTTGCCGTGGTTTGAATGGCGCAAGCTGAAACCACGGCCCGGGGTGGGCGGCGGCATCAACAAACAATCAGGTGTTAGAAAGCCGCACAGAGAAGACGCGAGTCCGGTCGTCGATGGGCATCGGCGCCGTGTTCGCTTCGACCGCCCTCGTGAGGGCAGGCCGACTGATGAGTACGGGATTCTTCATAACGAGGGTGACTCTGAACCCGCGCGCAGATGGGGTCAAGCAAAATGTCTGCGCGTGTCAGGTCTGGTTCACTGGGGAATGGGGGTATATAGGGGCGCGTTGAAAGGCATATCGCGCATTCGAGGGCACGCGCAGTTGAGGGATTCGAAGGACAGAGAGCGGAGGAAATCGGCGGCTCTGGTGCTTGGTATCAGCGGCATCGCCGCCGGCGCCTGCATCGGTCCCACGGTGTCGCCGGACAATCTGGTTCAGCCGCGTCGCCGCCAGGTTGTGGTTTCCCGCACAGCGGTTGATCCCTTCCTGCTCGAGTCGGTGGGGTTTTCAGCTCCGGACCGCGTGAGGCTGCGTTTTTCGGCGCCGCTGTTACCGGCGATCGTGCCGGATCCCTCGCAGTTTCGCCTGAGTTTCGCGTGGGCAGACGGCGATCCCGGCAATCCGGAGACCTACGCGACCTACTACGCCGAGATCCCCTATGAAGAGCTGGGGTGGATCGCGGATCGTGTCGAGCCTGACCAGACCTATGAGGTTCCGGTAGGGGTGCCTGATGTCGTGGGTGTGCGGATCCCTGAGGGGCGTTCCGACGAGATGGAGCTGCAGCTGTCGCGACCGGTGTATGCAGACTTCTTTGACGCCTATTGCCGCGACCCCGAGGTCGGGAGCTGTGCCGAGACCGGGATTGGCGGGCAGTGTGGTGCCGGCGTTTACCTTCACTACGATCTGCAGTTCGCGACGCCGGTTGCGTCAGCAGAGGGTCAGGTGCTCGCACCCATCGGTGCTGCCTGGGTAGTCGCGCGGCCCTGGGAGAGCACCAGCGCCGGCAACTTCGTGGCCTACACCGAAGACGATATTCAGATAGCCCGGGTCCCCGGGTACTTTCCCCTGCGCCCGGGCCCGGTCCCTCTGCGCTGTGATAGCGGAGACGAATGAGAGCGACCTGGGAAAACGACGCGAACTGGTTCATCGGCCTGCCGGTGTCGCCGGCAGGCTGGTGGAGCGAGTTGGACGAGCTGCCCAAAGGCAGCCGTGCCTTCACGGGTAGCGACCTGCACATGACGGTGGCCTTTCTTGGCCGCTGCGGCAGAGAGGCCGCGCTGGCGGCGTGGGAGGCTGCGAAGGTCGCGGTTGCGGACCCGATCACGATCTCGCCGGGGCCTGTCCGACCCTACGGTAAGGTGAAACGACCTTCAGCATACGCGGTAGAGCCGCAGGCCGGGCGCGAAGCGGTGAGTGACTTCATCGCGCGCTATCGTGACATTATACTCAGCGCCGCGAACGCTCCACAGGACCCACGAGCGCCGCGTCCGCATTTTACCGTAGCGCGCCCGCGCAGGGACGCGCATTGGCGTGATCGCGAGGCGTTGGCCGCGTGGGCTCGCGGGCAGAAGCTGCCGGCGGTGTCGATCCCTATCGAGCGCATCGCTCTGTACACCTGGTCTCGAGCGCGGGGTGAGCGCCTGTTTGAGATCGTGGAGTCGCGACCGATCAACGCAGGCCCGGGTAGCGAGTGACCGTTCGGCTGCGGCTCTCTCGCGCCGCAGAGCGCCGTGTTCGCTCAGGCCATTGCTGGGTGTTCGAGAGTGACATCGCCAACGTCCGCGATGACGGCTCTGCGGTCGCGGTTGCCTATGACGCGAAGAACCGTCTGTTGGCGATAGGCCTCTACGACCGAGGCTCGAGGCTGCGCTTTCGCGTTCTCTCGCGCGAGCCGTGTACGGTTGATGGCGCCGAGCTGCGCGGGCGCGTGTCGGGGGCAGCGGCGAAGCGCGAAGAGTGGTTCGATGCGGGGACCACCGGGTTTCGGGTCGTAAACGGCGCAGGCGACCGCCTCCCCGGCGTCGTCATTGACCGATACGGCGAAACGGCTGTTCTCAAGCTGTACAGCGGGGCGTGGAAGCCGTGGCTGCAGGATCTTGTTGATGGCTGCGCTCAGATGGCGGGCGTAGAACGGGTCGTCCTGCGCCTGTCTCGGGCGTTGGCCGCGACGGGCGAGATCGAGCTGGTTTCCGGAGGGGTCGTTTCAGGAACGGTGCTTCCGGCTCATTCGAGCTTTCATGAGAACGGTGTTTGCTTTGAGGTGGACCCGCTGCGGGGGCAGAAGACAGGATTCTTTCTCGACCAGCGAGAGAATCGTGCCCGCATTGAGTCCCTGGTCAGAGAGAGCGGCGCGCGGTCGGTCCTGAATGTGTTTTCGTACACGGGCGGGTTTTCGTTGTTTGCGGCTCGTGGCGGCGCTTCGCGTGTGGTGAGTGTGGACGCCAGTCGGCCCGCGATCGATGCGCTGCAGCGCAATATCCACCTAAACATGGGGCCGGGAAATGACGCTTCGATGATCGCCGAATGTGAATTCGAAAACGTATGCTCGGACGCCTTCGTCGCCATGCGGAGCATGCGTGAATCGGGCCGTGTTTTCGATGTTGTGATCGTGGACCCGCCCTCGATGGCTTCGCGGGCAGACCAGCGCGACCAGGCCCTGCGCGCGTACGGACGTCTGGCGACCCTCGCGGCCCGACTGGTTGCTCCTGAAGGCACGCTCGTGCTGGCGTCGTGCACGGCGCGGGTGCGGGCAGAGGATTTTGAGACCGTGTGTGTCCGGGGCGCCGAGCGGGCGGATCGCCGACTTGTCGTTACGGCGAGGTACGGTCATGCGGTAGACCACCCGACGGCTTTCGATGACGCGCAGTACTTGAAGTGTTTGTTCGCTTCGACCGCGACCTTCAGTTGAGAGAGACTCGGTTTAGCGCAGCAGAGCGACGACGCAGGTCACGATCGCCATCACGAGGGCGATGCGTCGGATTGTGTCCTGACTGCCTTCGAGAGAGAGCCGTACGCCGAGTTGTGACCCGGCCACAGCGCCGATCGCGAGTACGAATCCCGGGATCCAGTCGACCAGCCCCTGTGACGCAAAGACGGCGAGTGCTACGATATTCAGTGCAAACACGACCGCAGACTTGAGTGCGTTTGCGACGCCGAGGCTGTGGTTGAGCGTGCCGGCGACCACCGCGAGCAGCACCAGCCCAACACCCGCCTGGATGAAGCCGCCGTAGAAGCCCGCAAAGAGCAGTCCCACGACGGCGACAGGCCGCGACTTCAGGTCATGCGCCGCGCTGTCTGCGTCAGCCTCTGTCGGCGACCTGCGCCGTAGCAGCAGGAAGAGGGCCACGGTGATCATCGTTCCGATCAGAATGGGCTCAAAGATGGCGTTCGGAAGCACGGCCGCGAGTTGGCTGCCCGCAAACGAGCCCAGCACGATCAGGGGCGCGAGGATGAGCGCTGTCCGACGGTCCAGGGCTCCGCGCCTCTCGAACGCCGCGGTCGCCGCACCGGACTGCAGCAACACCCCAACACGGTTCGTCGCATTCGCTACATTCGCAGGAAGCCCCACCAGCATCAGCGCCGGTACCGTCAGCATCGATCCGCCGCCGGCCACGGTATTGATGAATCCCGCCACTACGCCGACGAGGGCGAGGATGACATAGGCAATGGTGGGGTCGAGTTGGGACATCGGCTCAGACGGCGTGCGGAGACCGAAGCCGTTACGCGAATGCGCTGCGATGTGCCATTGGCAGGGAGCGAGACGGCGCGGTTGTGCGCTTTGCGTAGCGCGCCTATCGCAGTCTCGATGGATGCGCGTGAGAGGCAGAGATTGCAGGGGCTCTTTGATGGGCTCGACGAGGGGACGCAGCGTTCGTTGTTGAAACGGGCGTCGCGGCGCCGGCGCTCCATGGAGCGGGAGGCAGCGCGGGCGCAGCGTGAGAAGAGCTCGATCGCTGCGCATTCGGCGAAGCGCAGGCGGGTTCGGAAGGTGCAGGTACCGGAGCAGCGCGAGGTCGCGCTCCTGTTGATGGTCGAGGATGGTCTTGCCGGCGGTGAGAAGCAGCGTGCTGATGGCGATGTCGGGGTGGTCACTGCGGTGTATTCGGGGTGCTGCGATGTTCGCACGGACGATGGGGTGCGCCTTGCATGGCTGACGTCGGACGTAGCGCGGCAGCAGAAGACGCTCCTTGCGGTGGGCGACCGCGTGGTGGTCGAGGACGCCGACGACGAGCGGCATATCGTTCGAGAGGTGCTTCCGCGTCGCACTCGGCTGTCGCGTCCGGACCCGCATCATGAAGCGATGGAGCGTGTGATCGCGGCGAACATTGATGTCGTAGTGCTCGTCGTGAGCGTTCAGGATCCGCCCCTTCGGCCCCGCCTGATCGACCGCTGCATTCTGGCGATAGAGCGGGGCGGAGCGCGGCCGCTGGTTTGCGTCAACAAGATGGATCTGCCGGAGGATCGCGAGGCTGCGCTTGCGCCCCTTGCTGCCTACGCCGACGCTGAGGTCTCTATCGTGCCCGTGTCGGCGGCGACGGACGAGGGGCTGGAGGCATTGCGGGCAGCGATACGGGGCAAGCTGTGTGTCTTTGTCGGACACAGCGGTGTCGGAAAGTCCTCGTTGCTGAACGCGTTGATCGGAGAAGACTTCGCCATCACCGGAGCTGTGCGTGAAGGCGACGGCCGGGGCCGACATACGACGACGACTTCAGCCATGGTGGAGCTGCCGGGCGGCACCTCGGTCATCGATACGCCGGGGGTTCGAGCCTTTGGTCTCTGGGACCTGCGCGCCGAAGATCTGGGCTGGTACTTCCCGGAGTTCGACGAGTGGGCGCCTGCGTGTCGCTTTCATAACTGCAGCCACACGCACGAACCCGACTGCGCGGTGCGTGCCGCGACCGAGTCGGGAAGTGTCTCGAAGTACCGGCACGCAACGTACCTGCGGCTGCTCGAAGAACTCTCGGGCGAAGCCGGGTAGGGCGTCTCTATGCGGCGTCGTCCAGCTTCTCTTCGATCTTCTCTTCGATGTCATCAACGACCTCGCCGGCTTTTTCAGCGAGGGCCTCAAGCTCTCCACTGAAGCGGTTCGTGATCTTGATCGTGGCGTCGGTAACGGCGCCGACACCTGACTTGATCACCTGCGCGAGGGAGTCGGCGACGTTCTGCTCTTTGAGGACGGCCTTGTCGACGAGCTCCTGCGCCTCAGCTCCGGGGGTGAACCCGGTGCCGGCATCACGGACCCCGCGAACGACCGAGGTGTGGACGGCAAAGACGGCGTCAACGACGTCATTGATCGAGGCTTCAATCTTTCGGATGAGGGCTTCCATGTCGGCTCCGTGGCGTGGCGCGGCGGCGGAATCGCCGTCGTCGATGGGGCGAATGTATTACGAAACGTGGGCGTGTCAACACTTTGTCACACGTTTTGTGTTACATGGAGATCTTTGCGGTACCCAAAGAGGCCGACGGCAGGTCGGGGGCGATTTACCAGCGAGCCCAATTCTGCCATGGGAGGCCCCGATGGATGGGAGCAACGCACATAGGAATGCACCGGCCCGCGTGGGTCTCCGGGTCGTTGCCCTGTGCGCCCGAGCCCTGATGGTGCTGACGCTCCTCATTGGCAGCACCTACGGATGTCTCAGCAGCGGCCCCGATGAAGGCGGGATCGGCACGCATGTGGGCAACCCGAATGACGGCGACGCAACGGATACCTCCGTGGGATTTGATGTGAGCGAAGATTCCTCGCAGGCGGACGTCGTTTCGGACACGGATGTCACCCACGACGTTGCGGACGCGGACAATGACGTCGATGCGGACGATGACGGCGATGGCGGCTCGGGTGATGGCGATAGCGGCGACACCGAGGACGGCTCGGATGCCATCGACACGGACGTTGAACAGGGCGAGTAAACGGGGACCGCGCCGCGCAGGCGCACTAACGGTGAACAGGGAGAGATCGATAGATGCTCATTCTTCGAGGCGCGCCGGCGCTGTCTGACTTTCGACGTGGACGCCTGCTCGGCGAGCTGAAATCGGTAACCTCGATCGACGATGTCTATGCTGAGTATGTCCACCTGGTGGAATTCTCGGCGCCGTTCTCGGTGCGCGAACGCGAAGTTCTGGCCCGTCTGCTGCAGTACGGCCCTCGCGCGCACGCCGAGGAGGCGAACGGTCAGCTGGTTGCGGTCTTTCCCCGGGAAGGCACGATATCGCCCTGGTCATCGAAGGCGACCGAGATTGCGCACAACTGCGGGCTGTCCAAAGTCGAGCGCATCGAACGCGGGGTCGTTTGGGACCTGCGCAGCACCGCAGGCCTCAGCACTGAGCAGCTGCGTGCCTGCGCCGCGCTGCTACACGACCGCATGACCGAGACGGTTGTGTTTGATTTGGAAGATAGCAAGGCGCTGATGAACTCCGAGGCGGCGCGTCCGCTCCGACATGTAGATGTTTTGGCCGGCGGCGCTGATGAGCTCCGCCGCGCGAACGCTGAGTTTGGCCTCGCGCTGGCAGACGATGAGATTGACTATCTTGTCGCGTCGTTCACGCAGCTGAAGAGAAACCCGACGGACGTCGAGTTGATGATGTTTGCTCAGGTGAACTCCGAGCACTGTCGCCACAAGATCTTCAATGCCTCGTGGACCATCGACGGCGAGGACCTCGACGACTCCCTGTTTGGGATGATCCGAAAGAGTCACGCGGCGTCACCGGAGCACACACTGTCAGCGTACTCTGACAATGCTGCCGTCATTGAAGGCAGCCGCGCCGGTCGCTTCTTCCCGGACGCCGAGGGCCGCTACGGATATCACGACGAGGACATTCACATCGTCATGAAGGTCGAAACACACAATCACCCGACAGGCATCGCGCCCTGGCCGGGCGCAGCGACGGGTTCCGGCGGCGAGATTCGAGACGAAGGAGCAACCGGTCGCGGCGCCAAACCGAAGATGGGGCTGTGCGGCTTCTCGGTCTCGAACCTGCGCATCCCCGGCTACGAACGAAGTTGGGAGTCGGTGCTCTGCAAGCCGGGGCGCATCGCGTCATCGCTTGAGATCATGACCGAAGGCCCGATCGGAGCCGCAGCGTTCAACAACGAGTTCGGCCGGCCGAATACCTGCGGCTACTTTCGCACCTTTGAGCTTGACGTGGATGGCCCGAACGGCCGCGAGACCCGCGGCTATCACAAGCCGATCATGGTGGCCGGTGGCGTGGGCAACATACGACCGGACCACGTTCTGAAGAACGAGATACCCGAGGGCGCGAGCCTGGTGGTGCTCGGCGGACCCGCAATGCTGATCGGCCTCGGTGGTGGTTCGGCCTCTTCGATGAGTACCGGTGAGAGCACCGAAGACCTCGACTTCGCCTCTGTGCAGAGGGCGAACCCGGAAGTTGAGCGACGCTGCCAGGAAGTCATCGATCGCTGCTGGGCGCTGGGCGCCGACAACCCGATCGCGTCCATCCACGATGTCGGCGCCGGCGGACTGAGCAACGCGCTGCCCGAGTTGATCCACGACAGCGACCGCGGCGGCAGGATCTCGCTGCGGGAGATTCCCAGCGCTGAGACGGGTCTTTCGCCGATGGAGATCTGGTGCAACGAAGCGCAGGAACGCTACGTACTCGCGATCCCTGCTGAGCGCGTCGATGTGTTTGTCGCGATCGCCGAGCGCGAGCGTGCTCCCTTCGCAATCGTGGGGACCGCCGATGCGAGCGATCGCCTCGAGGTTGCAGACACCCTGCTTGGTGAGCCCGCAGTGGACCTGCCGATGAGTGTGCTCTTTGGCCGCGCGCCACGCATGCACCGGGAAGCCACACACGCCGAGTGTGTTTCGCCTCGCCTTGACGTCGCGGCTGAGACATCGTCGTTACGTGACTCCCTGTTTGATGTGTTGCGACACCCCTCGGTCGCCGACAAGACTTTCCTGGTAACCATCGGTGACCGCAGCGTTACGGGCATGATCGCGCGGGATCAGATGGTTGGTCCCTGGCAGGTTCCGGTGGCAGATGTCGCGGTGTCGACGGCGTCGTTTGACACCTATGCCGGCGAAGCGATGGCGATCGGCGAGCGCAGTCCGGCGTCACTCGTTGACGCGGCGGCGGCCGGGCGCATGGCTGTGACCGAAGCGATAACGAACATCGCCGCTGCACCCATTGTCGACCTTGGACGAATTCGTCTGAGCGCGAACTGGATGGCGCCTGCCGGCCACGCCGGAAATGACGCCGACATGTTTGATACGGCGCGCGCGATCGCTACCGAATTCTGCCCCGCGCTGGGTATATCGATCCCCGTCGGTAAGGACTCGATGTCGATGCGGACGGTTTGGACCGATGACGGCGAGGAGCGTCGGGTTACCGCTCCGTTGAGTCTGGTGATCACAGCGGTGGGACCGGTGAGCGACGCACGCGCGACGCTTACACCTCAACTGCGCCCCGACGAGGGCACCGTGCTGGTTCTGCTCGACATTGAGCGGGCGCCCGGCCGACTCGGCGCCTCTATCCTTGCCCAGACGCAGAGCACGCTGGGTGGAGCCGTGCCCGATGTGCGCGATCCGCAGCGGCTCCGTACCTTCTTTGAGCTCGTGCAACGCGCGATTCGCGATGAACTGTTGCTCGCGTATCACGACGTGTCCGACGGCGGCGTTGCTGCGGCGCTGTGTGAGATGGCTTTCGCGGGTCGATGCGGGTTGAGCGCAGACCTCAGCGCCATCGACACCGACGCGGCTGCGGCGTTCTTCGCTGAAGAGGCAGGCGCTGTGGTACAGGTGCGACGTGACGACCTCGTGAAGCTTCGCTCCTTCGCGACGTTGTATGGCTTCGAGGGACGGCTTCTCGAAATCGGTGCGCCGACACAGGGCGGGGACATCGAGTTGACCCACGGATCTGTGCGCCTGAGGGAGTCTCGGATCGCCCTGCATCGCGCCTGGTCAGAGACGACCTGGCAGATGCAACGCCGGCGCGATAACTCGGCGTGTGCCGACGAAGAGTACTCCCGCATTCTCGACGCTGAAGACCCCGGCTTGAGCGTGCAGCTGACCTACGATCCGGCAGCGGCGCCCTTTGCGGCGACGCCCGGTGTGCAGGTCGTGTCCAGGCCGGCGGTAGCCATCCTGCGTGAGCAGGGCGTGAACGGGCAGATCGAGATGGCCGCCGCCTTCGATCGCGCCGGATTCGACGCGGTCGACGTCCACATGAGCGACGTCATTGCCGGCCGCCACAGTCTCGACGAGTTTCGCGGTCTGGTAGCCTGCGGAGGCTTCTCGTACGGCGATGTGCTCGGCGCAGGCGAAGGGTGGGCGAAGTCCATCCTCTTCAACGCGCGGGCGCGGATGGAGTTCAGCGCCTGGTTTGCCCGCCCGGACACCTTCTCACTGGGAGTGTGTAACGGCTGCCAGATGCTGGCCACGCTCGCAGAGATGATTCCGGGTGCAGAGACCTGGCCGCGCTTCGTTCGCAATCGCTCGGAGCAGTTTGAAGCTCGATTTTCGATGGTCGAAGTTCGGGACAGCCCGTCGATCTTCCTCGCAGGCATGGCCGGCTCTCGAATGCCGATCGCCATTGCACACGGAGAGGGCAGGGCGGAATTCGCGGACGACGCTGCGGCACGGGCCTTTGTTGACGGCGGCCTGAACGCGCTGGGTTTTGTCGACAACCGCGGTGCGGTCGCACGGGAGTACCCGAGCAACCCCAACGGATCGCCTTATGGCCTGACCGGCGTGACGACGACGGACGGTCGAGTCACCATCATGATGCCTCATCCGGAGCGGGTGTTTCGCAGCGTGCAGATGTCCTGGCATCCTGACGGAGCCGGCGAGGACAGTCCGTGGATGCGCATCTTTGGGAACGCCAGAGCCTGGGTTGGCTGAGCGCCCGGGGCTGCAGGTAGGATCGGAGCCCCGACTCGCAGGGTTTTCGCGAATCGGCGAAAGCGCGTAGATTCGGTTGGATGAGAGGAACTCAGCACCTGGTTTCAGCCCTCGTGGTGGCGTTGTGCTGCATGCACGGTGCCGCCGACGCGGGACCTCGCGCAGAAGCCGAGGCTGTGTATCGCTCTCTCGCGCCCACGGCAGACGCGGCTGCGAGTGAAATCGAGCGTGCGATCGTGGCGTGGTACGCGGGTGAGCGCCTGCGACCTGTGTTCACTGACGGCGTCGGCCTGACACCTCTGGGGGAGCGCGCGGCGAGGCTGATCGAAGGTGCGCACCGTGACGGGGTGGACCTGCAGGGTGTCGACCGTCGCCTGCGTGACGGGATCGAAGCGCTACGGCATCCGCCGGAGTTTCAGTGGCCGAGCTTCGTTCTTGCGGACGACCGTCACCTCACAGAGCTGGTTTCAGGCGCCCTGGCGCCGCCCCTGGGTGGAGCGGTACGACTCGCGCAACTGGTACGGCGCCTGGGCCCGAGCCGCATACGAGAGGAGACGGCGAACGCTGCGCGGGAGCAACTGGCGCAGCGTTTTCGCCTCGCGGCAGAGACGGAGTATGCGCTGGCCCATGTGGTGATGTACCAGGCTGAGCTGCGTGTTCTCGGGGAGGACAGCGTTCCGCTCGAGGTCATGGCCGCTGATCGTGAGGCTGAGCGCTTCAACCGTCGGCAGCGCCGAAGAATCCGCCGCGGTCAGGTCGAGCCGGCCGCGGTGGACCACGTGCTGAGCTGGCGTCGGGAGACGCTGGCGTCGCTGATGCCTCGGCTCGCCGCCCCGGCGTCCGCCGATGCGGTCATGCGCGATATCGAGCCGCGGTCGCCCCACTACGAGCCACTGATCGACGTGCTCGCGCGTTACGAAGCGATCGTTGAGAGTGGCGGCTGGTGGACTCTCGCAGGCGACGAGGAGCTGCGGCTGGGCGACGAAGGCGGGCTCGTGCTCGCGCTGCGAAACCGACTTGCGGCCGAGGGATACGTCTCAGAAGCCGAGGACGAAGATGTCTTCGATACCGGTCTGAGAGATACGCTACAGCGATGGCAGGTCGACCGGCAGCTGATCCCAACCGGCACGGTCGACGAATACACCCGCGCCGCTCTCGACGTATCGGCGCCGGAGAGGCTGGCGCAGGTGATGATCGCCATGCGGCGGCTGCGCCACAGCCCGGTACCCGCCACCGGCGACTACATTCGGGTGAACATCCCGCAGTTCGTCGGCGAGTACCGCGCCGACGGTGAGCTGCTGCACGAGTGGCGAAGCGTAGTCGGCAAGGTGCGCGGAAACGGCTCGAACTTCACGCCGGAGCTGCGCACACAAATCGGGGTCCTGGAGTTCAATCCATACTGGTATCCGCCGAATCGTCTGGGTGGTTTGCGCGATGATGGGCAGCGGCGTGTGGTGGGCCCCGGGCCGTGGAATCCTATGGGGCAGGTGAAGTTTGTGCTTCCCAATACAAGCGCGATCTACCTTCACGATACCAACGACCCGGAGTGGTTTCGTGAGACCTGGCGCGCGGAATCACACGGATGTGTGCGTGTCGACAACGCGTTGGACCTCGCGGCCGTAATCGTGTCGAGGGACCGGGGCTGGGAGATGGAACGCGCGGAAGCCTGGATCGAAGAAGTCATCGACGACGGCGCGACAGTGCGCTGGGAACCCGAGGGAGTCATCCCGGTCTTCTTCGAGTACATTACGGTTTGGGTGGACGGCGACCGGGTACGCTTCGGTACCGACCTCTATCGCTGGGACACAGACGAGTCCGAAGCGATCCTGCGTGAGCTGGACCATACCGGGCGCGCGACCATCACCGAGTCACGGTACACGCGCGCGGCACGTCTTCGTACGCTGAGCCGCCGCCGCCACGATGTCGAGTTCGGCGGCTACGACTGACCCGCAATCTCAGTTTGCCGGGTAGACGATGGCTTCAGAGACCTTGGCGATGCGGTCGATCACCAGGTTCTGGTAGGTCAGCTCATCGTCACCGGTGGTCGACACCCGGCCGGTCATGTGTTGCGCCCACTGCGTGCGAATGTGCTGTGTGAGCTCGCCCACCGTGATCGTTCCATCGGTGGGAAACACATCTGCGTCGCCGGCGAGGCCGGTGCGGATAAAGTGTGACAGGTAGCCGCCGGCTTCGAAGTTCTCTGCGACGAGTGAGATGACGTCTTCTTCAGAGGAGAAAATGCCGACGCGGTTTGGCTCGGTGACGAGGTCGCGGGCGAAGCCGCCGGAGAAGCACGCGTCCATCGCGATGATCTCCAGACGTGCATCGACAGGTTCCAACCACAGCGCCAGCTCGTCGTCATTGATGTGCCCGTCGCGAACATACATGGACTCGTCGCGTCCATCGGGTTCGCCTTCGTCTCCGGTGTCGCGCTGACCACCGTGCCCTGAGTAGAAGAAGAGGAAGGTGTCGTCGGGACCCACCTGCGCGGCGACGTCCGCGATTGCGCTCTGCAGGGCGTCACGGGTAACCTCGGCGTCGGTCAGCACCACACTCTCCGGTGCAAGAATGCCGGTCTCGGCCAACGAGCCGTGCAGCTTGGTCGCGTCGTCTGCGCAGTACGCCAGTGAGCTCTGGTCGACGTACTCGGTGATGCCGGCGATGACCGCGTAGATCTGCCCGCCGGGTCGTCCGTTCGTGATGGAGGTCGCGAGAGCGCCCGTTGCCGGCACGCCGTCACTGATCGAGATTCGGTAGCTGCCGGTCTGCCCGGCACCGTACGAGGTGACAAAAACCTTCATCAGTGTTCCGTCCGCTGCGACGCCGATCCGCGAGTTGTAGTTGCCCGGCTCCGCGTCGTCGTTTGCATCCGAGTAGCCGATGTCGGATTCGACAAGGACGTAGGTATCGAAGTCGTCGGACTCCAGGTCGATCGTCAGCGCGGTGCCTGCGGGAGCCTGCACGGTGTACACATCGTAAAACTCACCGCTGGTGAAGGACGGCTCGCTGCCGTCGAGAGTACCCGCGATCACATCGCCCACACGCAGGTCTGCGCCGGTTTCCGCAGGTACGCCGGTGGGCTCCTCTGTCAGCGCCGTGATCAACCCGCCGCGTTGCAGGCTGAGGTTGAACGCTCCCGCCTCTTCGATCTCGTAGCTTGAGGCGATGATGTTCCATGCGCCCGATGTCGGGAGCACGTAGTCGATGCGGCTGTTGAAGTTGTCGACAGCCACGTCATCGTTCTCGGTGCCGCGGCCGTCGGGGCCCTGCAGAAAGAGGTAGGTGTCGAAGTCTGCTGACGACAGATCGATGACCACGCGTTCGCCGGCGTGACCGGTAAAGGTGAAGCTCTCGACGCTCTGGCCTGTGGCACGTGTGGCGTCGCCGCCGTCGAGTTCACCGGTCAGCGATTCGCCGTATGCGATCGCCGTAGCGCCGGAGGTCGCCGTCGGCTCTGCCTGCAGCGCGACGTCTTCCCGGTAGGCGCTGAGAGCGTAGGTACCGCCGGTGGTTGAATCGTAGGGCCTGACAGTCAGGTAATAGGTGCCCGACTCCGGCGCGACAAAGCTCGCCCGGCTGTTTGTGCCCTGTCCGGGCGCGTCGTCGTTCGCGGTTGCAAAGCCGCCCGGTCCGTCGATCTCGACCACCGTGTCGAAGGCGTCCGAGCTCGCGACGACGACCACGCTCTGCCCGCCATCCAGTGCGACGGCCCAGCGGTCCATGGCGCCGCCGGAGATGTGGGTTGCATCCCCCTCATCGAGGCTGCCGGCCACGTCGGCGCCCAGCTCGAGAGCCATGGCGGGTGTGGGCGCCGGCAGTGCCATTTCGGCCGACGACAGAACGTAGCTTCCGGTCTCTCCGGGTGCGTAGCTGGTGACTTCGACGATATAGGCAGCGGTTTGCGGCAGTCGCACCCGTAGCCGTGCGTTGACGTTGTCGTGGCCACGGTCGTCGTTGAATTCCATGTAGCCGCCGGGTCCGCGTATCACGAGCCAGGTGTCGAACTCGTCCGAGTCGGCATCGAGAATCAGAACCTGGCCTGCGCGTCCGACGAAAGAGTAGCGATCCATGTACTCGCCGGTGTCGTAGGTCGGGTCGCCGTCTGCGAGGCTGCCCGCTACGCGCTCCGCGTCGGAGCCGCCGATGGCCAGCGGGATCGCTGAGGTACGGAGTTCCTCGATGAGGGGATCGGTGACCTCGGGAACCAACTCGGCGACCTCGACGACTGACTGTATGCCGTCGTCAACAGCTGCGCCCGGCGTCTCCGTGGCCTGGTTGCCGCCACAGGCGGCGATAGCGAGCGCGCCGCTGAGGGCGATGGCGCCCCGGATGATGCGATGGGTCGTCATTTGTGTCTCCTGGGATGTAGCGACTGCACATCGAATCGATGCGTAGTCAGCGACGGGTGTACTGCGATCGCCGGAGCCGCGACTCCGTTGATGTCTTCTACTGACGCGCGAAACTGCAGAGCATTCTGCACGGACGCTTTGGGGAAGCAAGAAGGCAGCTTCCCTGGAGCCCGGCGGCGCCCGGCCCTGCAGCGGATCGTCTCGCGTTGCGCAGACTCCGGCGCGTGCCTGCCCTCAGGAGATCAGCGCCGCAATCAACGCGACGCCGAGGGCAACGAAGGTCGCACAATGCAGAGCGAGAGCCACGCGAGATGCCCGGAGGAGACCCATGAAGACGGCGCCGACGAGCAGGCACTTCGCGATGGCCATCGAGAGAATCGGGAGCGCGCCGGATGCCTCCGCAGCGACGCGCTGATCGACGAAATACATCGAGAAGGTCAGCGCCACGAGGACGATCCACGTCACATCCACAAGGCGCGCATTGGCTCGTGCCGCGTTCATTGCGCCCCGACGAGATAGAGGAGGGGAAAGAGTAATATCCAGATCAGGTCGACGAGATGCCAGTACGTTGCGGTCGCTTCGACGGCGCCGGCATTCTCGGCGTAGGCATCCAATCGGCGCACCTTCCATGCCATCATGGCGGCAAACACGATGCCGAAGAGCACGTGCATCAGGTGCATCAGGGTCAGGAAGATGTAGTAGAACCAGTAGTTGTTGGTCGACATCGTGATGCCGCCTTCCAGGGTGTGGCCATACTCCGCAAACTTGATGACGGTGAACACAACGCCCGACAGCGCGGTACCGACAAGCCATGCAGCTGCCGGCCGGCGCTCTTCGATCGCCAGCGCAGCGCGCGCCACCATCCAGCTGCCGGTCAGAAGCACTGCCGTATTGATGGTTCCGGACAGCACAGGGAGCGTCGCCTGTGAATCTCTATAGATGTCGGGGTCCGCAGAGTATCCTGCGGCATATGCGACGAAAAACATGGCGAATGTGAGCAGCTCGGCGACAACAACAATCCAAATGACTGTGCCGCCGGGGAGCGCATCCCACCAGTGCGCGTTTTTCTGGTTTTCGTTTCTATTCTCGATAGTTGCGGACATTCAGTCTGCTGTGTGCGCTGGTGTTGGTTGCGACGTTCGAAGCGAATTTCGATCTGCACGTCGTCCAACGTTCCACACAGCCAAACAAATGACGAGGGCCATTGCAAGTATGCGCGGCCGCGATTTCCGCCTACTTGATGATCAAGTTCAGAATACGCCCGGGGACGTAGATCTCCTTCACCAGGTTGCCCGCTTCAAGCAGGGGCTTCACGCGGGGCAGCTCTCGGGCAGCTGCCATAGCTTCGTCCTTGTCGGCGCCGGCAGAGATCTCGATGGTGCCTCTGGTTTTGCCCATGACCTGTACCGCGATCGTAATCGTGTCGGCAACCAGCAGGGCCTCGTCGACTGCGGGCCACTCCTCGTATGCGAGCGTGTCTGTGTGCCCAAGTCGAGACCACACTTCTTCGGCGAGGTGCGGCGCAAAGGGAGCCAACAGCAGGGTGAAGCGCTCAGCGATGGCGTGTGGAATCCGCTTCCACTTGTAAAGCGCGTTGAGCGCTTCGATCAATGCCGCGATCGCCGTGTTGAAGCGCATCTCTTCGATGTCGTCGGCCACTTTCTGTGTGGCAGCGTGCAGAAGACGCTCCTCGTCTTTTGTCGCTTCTACGTTCTGCACTTTGTCTGAGAGCCCGTCCTCTGAAGCAAACAGGCGCCACACACGAGACAGGAACCGGTACATGCCGCGGACACCGTCGGTCTGCCACGGTTTGGTTGCGTCCAGGGGTCCCATGTACATTTCGTAGAGACGCAGGGAGTCGGCGCCGTACTCGTTGATCACGTCGTCCGGGTTGGCGACGTTGAGTTTGGACTTGGACATCTTCTCGACCTGAGAGATCAGCTTTGTGTCCGTCCCTTTCAGGTAGAAGTCGCCGTCGCGCTCCTCGGTATCGTCTACGTGGTAATACTTCCCGGCTTCGTCCTGGTACGAGAAGGCGAGGATCATCCCCTGATTGAAGAGCTTCTGGAAGGGCTCTTTGGTGGACACAAAACCGGCGTCGTAGAGCACCTTGTGCCAGAACCGGGCATACAGGAGGTGCAGCACCGCGTGTTCCGCGCCGCCTACGTACAGGTCGACGGGCATCCAGTGCTTTTCCTTCTCAGGATCCACGAACGCCTTGTCGTTGTGTGGATCGATGTAGCGCAGGTAGTACCAACACGACCCGGCCCACTGGGGCATCGTATTTGTCTCGCGCATCACCGGCTTTCCACTCACCGGGTCCACGGTCTGCACCCAACCTTCGGCGCGGGCGAGGGGCGGCTCGCCGTCGTCTGTCGGCCGATATTCTTCGAGGTGCGGCAGGGTCACCGGAAGATCGGTCTCGGGGACCGTCGTTACCGTGCCGTCCGCATGATGCATGACCGGGAAGGGCTCGCCCCAGTAGCGCTGGCGGCTGAAGAGCCAGTCACGCAGGCGGTAGTTGACCTGCGCCTCGCCGAGCCCCTTCTCAACGAGCCACTCGGTGATGCGAGCGCTCGCCGCCGGCACATCCAGGCCGTCGAGGATTCCGGAGTTGACCATGACGCCGTCGCCGCTCCAGGCCTCCTTCTCGATGTCGCCACCCGAGACCACCTCGATGATCGGGATGTCGTACTTCTTTGCAAACTCCCAGTCGCGGGGGTCATGGGCGGGAACCGCCATGATCGCGCCCGTGCCATAGGTGATGAGCACATAGTCGCTGATCCAGATCGGGACCGGCTCACCATTGACCGGATTCGTCGCGTAGGCGCCGGTGAAGACACCGGTCTTGTCCTTGGCCAGGTCCGTGCGTTCAAGATCTGACTTGCGTTCCGCGAGCTCGATGTACGCGTCTACGGCCTCGCGTTGCTCCGGCGTGGTCAGCGTCTTCACCAGATCATGCTCCGGTGCGAGCACCATGTAGGTACAGCCGAACAGGGTGTCCGGTCGCGTCGTGTAGACCCGCAGCGTCTCATCGCCGGGCAGGGCGAAGTCGACCTCGGCGCCTTCGGAGCGCCCGATCCAGTAGCGCTGCATCTCCTTGATCGACTCGGGCCAGTCGAGGTCATCGAGGTCGTCGATCAGGCGTTGTGCATATTGCGGAATGCGGAGCAGCCACTGGCGCAGGTTCCGTCGAATCACCGGATCGCCGGTCTCGACATACCGACCGTCCTGCACTTCTTCGTTGGCGAGGACGGTTCCCTGGGCCGGGCACCAGTTGACCGGCACTTCGGCTTGATAGGCCAGGCCGCGCTCATGCAGCTGTAGGAAGATCCACTGGGTCCACCGGTAGTAGGACTCATCGGTGGTGTTGATCTCGCGATCCCAGTCGTAGCTGAAGCCGAGTCGTTTGATCTGCGCCCGGAAGTTGTCGACGAACTGTTTGGTCAGCGTCGCCGGATGTTCGCCCAGACGCATGGCGGCACGCTCGGCGGGGAGTCCGAAGGCATCCCACCCCATCGGGTGCAGTACGTTGAGCCCTTTCATCCGCTTGTAGCGCGCGAGGATATCGGTGGCGGTGTAGCCTTCCGGATGACCGACGTGCAGCCCGCTCCCCGACGGGTAGGGAAACATGTCGAGGATGTAGTATTTCTCCCGCTCCGGGTCGTCTTCGGTGCGGAAGGTGCGATTGCGGTCCCAGAAGTCCTGCCATTTCGGCTCAATCACTTCAGGCTTGTAGTCGGACATCGTGTTTCTCTCCGCGCGTGGCCGTCGCTCCTGCCGAGCCGGCTCAGGTCGGTCGCCGCGCTAGCACAATGCAGGGCGCGGGCGTAAGCCCTGCGATTTCGCGACATTGGTGCTAATGGCGTGCGCGTGGATGTGAACGAAAGAGTCGAAGCCGCCTGGCCCGTTGTCGCCGGGGCCGCCGGCGTGCTGATGGTGGTGCAGGTAGTGGTCGAGGCCATCGCCGACCTGAGCATCGGCGCATCGATGTGGCCGTTGCTGCTGTGCATCTCGGCCGCGATTGCACTGGTCGTCGGCATGTGGCGCCGCCAGAGTCACCTGCTCTTCGTGCTCGCGCCGAGCCTGTGCGTGCTGAGCCTCGCAGTTCTGTCGGACGATGGTAAGCAGCACATCTGGCAGCCGGGGCGCTGGATTCTCTTCTCTGTGACCGTGCTGGTCTTCGTTGCCGCAGCAGGCGTCTGGTGGTCGCACCTGGTTGAGGCCGACTCCGAAGCGGAAGTCAGGCCCGAGCGAAAGAAGGCGGCGGATCAGGCGGCGCGGGGCTTTTTGGAGTGGCGGGCAGGCGCGGCGTTGCTGCTGCTCGCGATTCCTGTCACTGATGCGGCTCTGTTCGCGCCCGTGGGCACCTCCTCAGAGATCGCGCTCCCGGCCCGAGCGCTGGTCACGCTGATCATGGCGTTCGTGTGGCTGACCGTCCTGTACTCCTTCTTCATTACGCCCATGCTCAATCTGGACGCCGAGGTAAGGACCCTTCGAATGAACCTGAGGGCGCAACGCAGGCCGGCTACCATACGCCGCCTGCGCATGGAGCTTGCGGCGATGGCTGTGATTGGTGTTGTGTGCGCCATCGTTCTTGCCGTTGTGGGATGATGCCGCCACGTCTGCTGCAAATTGCGTCTCTATCGCTGATCGTCGTCGCTGTCGCGATGCTGGTCGCGACCGCCCGCATGTTGCTGAGCGGGAGCATCGTAGCCGGCGTTGTGACAGGCACGATGGCCCTCGCAACCCTGAAAGGCTCTACGGACTTCGCGCGTCTGGCCGTGTTCACCGCGACCGAAGACGATCGGGCGAACCGTGGGTGAGGCGCCCTCTGACGAGGACCTGGTCAGGGCATGGATTGGCGGCGATGAGGCCGCGTTTCGCGCACTCTATGAACGATACGCCCCGCAGCTGACACGAATCATGCGCCGCACCGTGTCCCGCGAGCAGGACATCCAGGACATCGTGCAGCAAACCTTCCTGAACGTGCACCGAGCCCGAAAGGACTTCGACTTGAAGCGCCGTTTCCGCCCCTGGATCATGACCATCGCGCTGAACGTAAAGCGCGAGCACTTTCGGCGGAAGCAGCGCAGACCCGAGCACGAGATGCCGGAGTATGATCTTCCGGATCAGGGTGATGGCGACACAGCACACTCGCGTCTCGAAAGAATGGCTGAGGCCGAAGCGGTACGCGCGGCCCTCGCGACTCTCTCTGAAGGACAGCGGACCGTGATCGAGCTGCACTGGTTCGGCGAGAACTCCTTTGCTGAGGTCGCAGAGATCGTGGGCGCGAACGTGAGCGCGGTGAAGGTGCGCGCGCACAGAGGCTACAAGCAGCTCAGGATGCTGTTGGTGAAACAGTAGGGGGATCGTGACGCGACGACGCGCGCAAAACGTAGCTGAATTGACGACCCCATCGCGGGCGAACTTAGGTGTGACCGTGTGGTCACGGGTGGCATACTGCCGGACGCACCCTCGTCGGGGCTCAGGACCGATTGATTGATGAATGAAGACTTCGACATAGACCGCGAGCTGCAGGAGCTTGTCAGCGGATCCCCGGAGATCGGCGGAGACCTCGGTCTCAAGTGCGCCGATATCGATGCCGGCTTCGCCCGGCTGCAACTCGAGGTGGCCGGGGACCCGAAACTGCGCTCGCTTTCGACGACGACGCGAATCGCGATCATCGGCGGAACCGCCGTGGCTTCGCTGCTCTTCGCCGCGGCGGCCATGGGTCGCCTTGACCTCGGCGATCTGCTGACCAGCGCCGACATCCTCTTCACCCTCAGCCTGGTGGCCGCCGGGCTCGTGGCGCTACTGCTCTCGGTGCGCCCTATGCATCGACCGCCCCTCGATCCCCGGGTGATGCTCGGCGTTGCCGGTCTGCTGGCAGTTGGCGTGCCCCTGTTTCACGCGCTCGTCCCACACACTACCGGCAGCCACGTCTCGATGGGCGGCGCGTCACACGCCTTCGGTTGCCTGGCCAGAGGGTTCGCCGTGGCGCTGCCGACGCTGATTGTCGCCCGCGTGCTCGACCGGGGAGGGCACGGGGGAACAAGCTCTGCCGGCTTCGCCGCCATCGCCGCCGGCGCGACCGGACTCGCCGCGTTGGATCTTTCGTGCTCGCTGGTGTCCGTAGAACACATCGTGTTGGGCCACGCACCGTTGATCGTCGCGTTGCTGCTGGCGTACCTCGGCCTGTCGCGGCTTGGCCGGCCGCTATCTGCGAGACGTGCCACATAGAGAGCACCTGCCCGTCCCGTGAGCGACTGCGTGGGCACCGGTGCGCGCATCGGGCCACAGCTGACGACGTCCGCGACTGAGCTCAGTTGCCATGGCCCGGTCCGACGATTCTTGAGCGCCACTCGTGGTACACGAATCGCGGCGAGTGCTCGTCGTTGTGGCAGGTCGTGCAGACCGCGGGCGGTGTGTCTCGCGCGACTCCGTGCTCCGAATCGGTCCATTCGGCGGGTGACGCCGCGTGCAGGGATCCGGGGCCGTGGCAGGACTCACACTGGACATTCTCCAGGCCGTCGGTGTGTCCGAGTGTCGAGCCCCCGGGCTGCCGCCAGCCGGTGACGTGGCAACCGACGCAGCTACGATCGTACTCCTTGTCGCGATCGACAAGCGTCTGGATCGCATGGCTGTGGTTGGTGGTCTGCCAGAAGGCGTAGGCGTCGCCGTGGCATCCGCGACAGGTTTCAGCCCCGACGTAGCTCGCCGCGCCCTCCGCGGCGGGCTGCGGAGGTGGAGCGTTCGCCAGGTTGATCTCGGCGAGCCCCCGGTTCCAGGTCTCTCGGCGGAAGCGAATCTCGTCGTCCTCTGGGAGTCCGGGTTCGATAGGGATGGGCTCGTACAGGAAGCGCGGGCCGCCGGCGTCGAAGGCCGGCGCGCTGCCTGCCATCGCGTCGAGACTTGTGGCGAATCCGGAGCGCCGCTCAACGAGGGCGCCGAGGATCGGTGGCGGTGCCGCCGGATCCGGACTTGCGGCTTCGATCTGCGCGATCTGCGCGTCCAGCTCGGCGATCACCTCGCTGAGACGCGCCCGCTCCGCATCGCTCCCGCTGACGGCATTCCTCCAGCTCGTGGTCGCTGTGGCGCCGTGGGTGGGGCGATGCAGCTTCAGGCGCCCGACGTAGCGGCCCTGGTCGTGGGCTTCGAGCGTCCACGCACCGCCGATCTGTTCCAGCTCGTCCGTCTGGCGCGGATCGACGCCGATCACGATGAAGTCGATACCGGCGGCGCCTCGCAGCTGGGCTCTGGCGCCGTCAATGTCTCCGGCGAAGAGAAGGACAACGGTCTCGGCGCCGCCCTGACGTGCGGCTTCCGCTGCTGCCGTGGCCGCGTCCGCTGCTGCCGTGGTCGTCACCCCGTCCATGCGAAAGAGTGCCGGATCAACAGCGCCCACGATCCCGATCGTCTCGCTGCTGCCGTCGCCCGACTCCACGACCACCTGTATCTGCGCTTCGGGTTGGGCGCCATCGTCAAAGCCCAGGTTGGCCGCGAGGATGTGTATCCCCGTGCCGGCGAACTGTTCGCGGTAAAAGTCGGCCCCCAGGGCGAGGTCGTTGGGTCCGGGCACCGTGGCGACGACGTTCATGCGCCGCAGGGCATCGACGATGAGAGGGGCCTTACTGCGCTCCTGCGGAATGTCCGCCGGATCGAGGTCCGGCCAGGCGAAAAGGGTGTTGCCCGCGTCGACCACCACGCTCCCACCGGCAGTCGCCGCTGCACTGCGTGTAAAGCCCACAACGCGTTCGATACCGCCCAGAAGCAGGTCTTCGGTACAGCCGCAGGGCTCTGTGTAGCCCTTGAGACCGGCAATGATCAGCACGGAAGGGGCGTCCGGACGAGGATCCGCAACTTCGACGCTCCCCGCCGCCGGCCCCGCCGGCCGGGTCTGAGCCGCACGGTCCGACGCGACGTGTCCGGCCGCGTCTACGCCCGAAGCACCGTTACCGCGTTTGCACCCCGTCGCGCCACCGAGGGTCACAACAAGCACAAATGCAGTGAGAGTCCAGCTCACCGAACTCCGATATACCTCGGCGAGACGGGAATTTGGGCCCAAACTCGACCCCCCCAAAGGGTCAAGGGAACTTCGTTCCCTTGCGGGGGTGCAGGGGGCAGAGCCCCCGCCCACGCCTGCGCCATCACGGAGGTCTACATTCACGCAACGGCGCGTCGCAGCAGGGTGTCGATGTATTTGTCGATCCATGCCTGTGCGACTCCGGCCTTTGGATACAGGGCTTCGAGTGCTCGGAACGCTCGGTGGTGCACTCGATGTTCCCCGTTACGCCGAGCTTCGGATTCCGTCAGTGGTGGCGCGACCCAGTGGCAGATCTCGTGGTACATGACGTACTCGACCACGAAGGGCGGGATGGTGGCATCATCGAGCACCGGGTGCAGGCGGATCTCGCCCGTTGTGTTTCGCAGGGAGCCCAGTCGCAGGGAGCCGCCTTTCCGGATGGCCTTGCGGCCCCAGGTGACCTTGAGGCCGCGACCTCGATCAGGTTGTGGGAGGTGCGTCAGTGCGCTCTGGTAGACGGCTTCAAGATCAATGTGGCGCGGCTCGTGCGAGGACTTCGTCGCCGCCGCGTCGTAGATTCCGAGGGGGCCGATGCGCTGGGACGCACGGTCGAGAAGCTCTCGAATACGGGTTCGCATGAAGCCGCCGCCTGAGAGAGCGCGGGTGAAAAGCGCGGTGAATTCTGGGTCGTCGACGATGGTCCAGTGTACGCGGGCTGTGTACACCCGGTCGTCGGGCCGCGAGAGCGTGACTGACGGGATGCGGTTTGCGGTGACGACAAGGCGGCTCAGCGACCGCGCCGTGGCGGGCAGACCGGCGTCTGCACGTCGGAGCAATCGGGTAGCCCGTGTGCGCATGACGTCGGGCGAGGGCGCGCCCTCGGGCCAGGCGTTCTCGCGGTAAATCCGCACGCGCCTGTCGACGGGTGCGGTGTACAGCGGAAGACTCAGCTGCACCGGCGAGAGCTGCGGGTCGAATTCGATCACGCTGCCAATGTTATACCGATTCGAGGCGACGCAAGCCGGCATCCAGCGCTGCGCGGGCTTCCTGAGCCTCTGCGAGCTTCGCGCGGTCTTTCGCGATGACCGCGGCAGGAGCGTTGTCGACAAAGCGGGGATTGCCGAGCTTCTTCTCGAAGAAGGCAATATCCGTGTCGACTTTCGCGATGGCCTTCGTGATGCGTTCGCGTTCGGCATCGACGTCGATGAGTCCTTTCAGCGGCACGATGATCTCGGTACCGGATTCCACAGCGGTGGCTGCTGCTGACGGGCGCTCAATATCGGAGGAATGGACGCTGATCTTATCAACGCGCGCCAGCTTTCGGACGTAGCCGGCGGCGGCGCCCAGGGATGCCTGAAAGGAGGGGTCGTCGTTGATCAACATGACCTCGGGCAGCGCCTTACCCATCGACAGGTTGGATTCGCCGCGGATGCGTCGGACGCCGGTGACAATCGAGGTCACGGCCTGCACTGCGCGAGCGTCGTCTTCAAAGACGGGGATGTCTTCTGCGCGGGGCCACGCTGCGGTCGCGAGGAATTCGGAGTCACGGTTGTGCACGGGTACGGCGGCCCAGATCTCTTCGGTCACGAAGGGGATGAAGGGGTGCAGCAGGCGCAGAATGATGTCGAGTGTGTGCGCGAGCACTGTGCGGGTTGTGTTGAGGTCGCCCGGGTAGTCGTCGTCGCTGGCGTACATGACGGGCTTGGTCAGCTCGAGATACCAGTCACAGAACTCGTGCCAGACGAAGTTGTACAGCGCCTGCGCGGCTTCCGAGAATCGGAAGTCCTGTAGCGCGGACTCCACAGTGGCCGTCGTGTGATGCAGGCGCGTGAGCAGCCAGCGATCGGCCGGCGAGAGCTGCGCTGCGCTCGGGTCGAGGGGCTGCGGCTCGTAGCCTTCGAGGTTCATCAGGGTGAAGCGTGCCGCGTTCCACAGCTTGTTCACGAAGGCTTTGTAGCCTTCGACCCGCTTCACATCGAGTTTGATGTCTCGGCCGGCGGCGGCGTACATCGCGAGGGTCAGCCGCAGGGCGTCCGCACCCTGAGGCGCGATGCCCTCGGGGAAGTCGCGGAGCAGCATCTGATAGGTCTCGCGCTCCTGCTCATCGAGGTCTTCGGCTTTCACGCCGTCGATGAGATGCAGCGGGTCGATGACGTTGCCCTTGGTCTTGGACATCTTGTGGCCGTCTTTGTCCCGCACCATCGCGTGCAGAAAGACGGTCTTGAAGGGCACTTCGTCCATGAAGTGCAGCCCGAAGAAGATCATGCGGGCGACCCAGAAGAAGATGATGTCGAAGCCGGTCTCCATGACCGTCGTCGGGTAGAACTTCTTCAGATCGTCCGTATTTTCGGGCCAGCCGAGGGTGGTGAAGGGCCAGAGCCCGGAGCTGAACCAGGTGTCGAGGACGTCTTCATCGCGCTGGAGCGACGAGGACCTGCAGTGCGCGCAGCACTCCGGCGCCGTGGTCGCCACGGTCGGCTCGCCGCAGTCGTCGCAGTGCCATGCAGGCACCCGATGCCCCCACCAGAGTTGCCTGGAGATGCACCAGTCGCGGATGTTCTCCATCCAGTGAAAGTAGGTCTTCTCCCAGCTCTCGGGCACGAACTGGATGCGGTTGTCGCGCACGGCGGCGATCGCCGGCTCGGCCAGGGGCTGCATGCGTACGAACCACTGGCGGCCCACGGAGAGCGGCTCCACGATGGCACCGCTGCGTTGCGAGCGGCCGGGCATGAAGCGATACGGCTCTTCCTTTACAAGGAGGCCGAGCCCTTCGAGATCGGCGAGAACCTTCCTGCGGGCTTCGCTGCGATCCAGCCCGGCGTAGTCGGCAGGGCAGGTGTCCAGCATGCAGGCGTCGAGTCCGATAACCTGAATGCGCTCCAGATTGTTTCGGCGTCCGGTCTCGAAGTCATTGAAGTCGTGGGCCGGTGTGATCTTCACAGCGCCGGAGCCGAACTCCATGTCTGCGGCTTCGGCGTCGCAGATGATGGGGATCAGGCGGTTTGAGATCGGCACGACGGCGTTCTTCCCGTGCAGGTGGGAGTAGCGCGGGTCGTCCGGGTGAATCGCCACGGCGGTGTCGCCGAGCAGGGTTTCGGGCCGTGTTGTGGCCACGGTGAGGGTCTCGTCGGAGCCCTCGATGGGGTAGGCGATGTGCCAGAGAAAGCCGTCTTCTTCCTCCTGCTCGACTTCGAGGTCGGAGAGCACGGTCTTTGCGACCGGATCCCAGTTCACCAGTCTCTCTTCGCGATAGATGAGGCCTTCTTCGTAGAGGCGCACGAACACTTCGTTTACGGCGCGGCTCAGGCCCTCGTCCATGGTGAATCGTTCGCGGGACCAGTCGACGCTGGCGCCCATGCGGCGGATCTGGAAGGTGATTCGATCACCATACCTGTCCTTCCACTCCCAGACCTTCTCCAGGAAGCGCTCGCGGCCCAGCTCCTGGCGGGTGATCCCCTGGCGTGCGAGGTCCCGTTCGACGACTGTCTGCGTGGCGATTCCGGCGTGATCGGTGCCGGGCAGCCAGAGGGCTTCGTAGCCGGACATCCGCTTCCACCGAATCAGGACGTCCTGAATCGTGTCTGTGAGGGCATGGCCCATGTGCAGCGAGCCGGTGACGTTCGGCGGCGGGATGACGATGGTATAGGGTTCGCGCTCACTCTTCGGGTCCGCGATGAAGCAGCCGGAGCTTTCCCAGCGCTCGTACCAGCGGGATTCGATATCGGCGGGTTTGTAATCTTTGGGCAGGTTCATGGCGTGCCGCGGTGGTGTCTGAGTAGGTGGTGTTCGATCAGCGGGCTGAAGTCGGTCGCACGCATTGGGCCAACCGGCTGCGTGTGGCAATAGCGAAGCGTGGGAGGTCGTGGCACCGTCACACCATCTGCGGGTCGAATCGGTGGGCAGACGGGCCGTCTCGATCGCCGGGCACGTACCGCGGCGCTGCCAGGTCACCCGGCCGACAAAGCCGTTGCTGCCTGCAATGCCTCGTCGGTTGGGCGTCGACTTGCGGTGCCCGGGCGCGATGACGCCCCCAGCAGAGGGGTCAGCTGTTGCGGTTCATCCGGCCTTCCGCGATGCGCGGCAGGTCGTTTGCGACGAAGGCATCCACCTTGCGGACCGCGTACTCGACGACTTTTTCGCGAAGCTGTTCGCGGAGCACGTCAGAGATGGCTTCTTTGACGAGGCCGGGCACGACTTCGCGCACGATGGCTCGGAGTTCTTCGCGAGACACAACGATCTGGTCGGCGGGTACGGCGGGTGCTGCCGGGGCCGGGGCAACGGGTGCGGCGGGTGCGGCGGGCACCTGCGCGACCGGGACCTGCGCGACGGGAGCCGCGGCGACGGGAGCCGCGGCGATGGGCGTCGGGGGCCTGGGCGGTACCTGAGCCGGGGGCCGCGGGGGAGCCGCGGGGGTTGCGGGAACGGTCGGGGTCGGGGGGAGGCCCGGAGCGGCCGATACAGCCGGCGCCTCGCTCGCTGCGGCCGCGGAATCGTCGCTGCTTTCGCCGTCGCTGCGGCCTTCGTCGTCTACGGCAGGCGCCTGGCCTGTGGCGATGTCGTCCGTGCCTGCTGCGGCCGCGGAATCGTCGCTGCTCGTTTCATCGGCGGACGCTGCTGCAGGCGCATCGGTTTCTGCGGGAGCAGCGGGTGTTACGGAGGGCACCTGGACCGTGCCGACCTGATCGGTCACGACGGTCGCCGCAGCTTCCGCAGCTTCCGGAGCTTCCGGAGCTTCCGGAGCTTCTGCGGCTTCTTCCGGTGCGGCTGCGCTTTCTGCCTGCGGAGATGTGCTCTGCAGGGCGGCGACCGCATCCAGCAGATCCTCCGTGCGGAACGGCTTTTTCAGCTTTGCCGATGCGCCGCAGTCGTTGAACGCGCTCTCATCGAGGCCGTGGTGGTCTCCGTAGAGCAGCAGCACGGCGGTGCTGCCGAGCTCGGACGTGGAACGAATCGCGCGCGCGAGGTCGTATCCGCTGCGGCCGGGGAGGTTGTAGTCGACGATGGCGACGGCGGGGCTGTGGTCGAGGGCGGCTCGAAGGCCTGCCTCCGCGGTATCCGCGGTGACGACCTCTTTGCCAGAGCCGTGAAAGGCCCACTCAACAACCGTGCAAACGGTTCGGCTGTCGTCGACGATCAGGATCGTATCGGTCATCGGCAGGTTTCCGACGGGAGGTTGGAACGCAGCTCAGCGCCCCCTTTTGCGGGCCGCCACTGCATTTTCGACGCTACCATCGAGCAGCGAAGGTGGTCAACAAAGCCCGGCTTTGCGCAACAATCTCGGCTCAGGTGGGGGGCGGCAGGGGGCGTAGCGGTCGCCGCTGACCGAAGATCTCGACAGTGTACCCTGCCCCGTCGTGGTCCAGGTTCGCGGTCACCGTTCGGTACGCGGCGTCGATGAGACGGGCCTGTCCGCGCGCGAACTCTGCCGTGATCACCTCGTCGCCATCCGTGGCCAGCGTTGCCGTGTCCAGCGGCTCTTTGCTGCCGTCGGCGAACGTGGCGGTGAGATCTTTCCGGCCGTCACCCGGGGCGGAGCTCGTGATGGCCTGCACGAAGTGGCCCCAGCGCTCGACGCTGACGGGGTAGGTGTAGGGCGGAATCGTCAGGATCCAGGTGCCGGCAGCGGTCTGGGAGAGGGAGCGGTGAAAGAGTTTTGCGAGTCTGCTGTGGGAGAAGGGCACGCCTTCATGGCGCCAACGGCCGTCCGCGCCGAGGGTGATATCGTCGAGAGCGGCACCGCCGGAGAGGAAGCCGCGCACCCGCTCGGGCACGTCGGGGTCGTCGACCACAGCCGAGCGAAGATCTTCGAGTTTGGCGTCGCGCGAGTTCATGGCATACCTGCGAAAGTAAGGGGGGCATCGACGTGGCCTGCGCGCATGTTTTGCGAAGGGCCCGCGCCGGGTGTATTGCACGATGTGAGCGTATATCCCGCACCGCATTCGGCGTGACAACCCGGACAGTCTCCTGTAAGGGTTGCGGCCGTTGTGCGTCCATAGCGGGTTGAAAGACACTGCACGCAGAGAGTGAGATTATGACGATGTTCCGAGCCACAATCATTGCCGTGGTGTGCCTGTTTTTCGCAGCGCCCGTGTTGGCGCAGAGCGAAGCTGAAGAGGCGGGAAACCGCGCGATTGACGCTGTGACCGGCGGTTCCGACGACGGGGGAGACTCCGCGGAAGGCGCTGCCGATGTCGAAGCCGCGGGGGCGGACGGCGAAGAAGCTGACGACGCTGACGACACGGTGACCGGCGACGGCGTGAACCCGAACGACACGGGTAGCGGCGTGGCAGGCGCGTTGGACGACGGCAGCTACGGTCTTCGAATCGAAGAGCTTGAGGATCAGGTCAACGAGCTGAAGGAGGACGTGTTCCGCTCGAAGTCGCGCCTGTTCCTGCTTCGTGAGCAGATCCTACAGGACAACATCGGTGGAGCCCGCGCCATCATTGAGCACAAGAGTGAGTTCGGGAACCGACTCCTGATCACGCAGGTGCTCTACAGTCTCGACGGCGACCTGGTGTTCAGCACGACCGCCGAAGAGGCGGAGGTCGACTCTCTCGACGACATCCTGATCATGAACGACGCCATTCTACCCGGCCCGCACAACATCTCAGTGCAGATGAGCATAGAGGGTAACAGCAGTTTCTTTTCGTACCTCAACGGATACCACTTCACGATCACCTCGTCTGAGGCCTTCTCGGTAGAGCAGGGGCAGACGGCTGAGGTTGATGTCGTGGCATTTGAGCGTGGCGACTCGAACGAGCCCTTCGAGGAGCGACCTACGGTCCGCTTCGAAGTGGATCTCTACGCCACGACTGAAGTTGAAGGCACCGACGGAGGATCATGATGTCAATTGGTGGGCTGTATCGCGGCCCGCGAACGCAGGCCGCGCTGCTCGGCGCGATCGTGTTGTTCGCGCCATCGGTGCTTTTTGCGCAGAGCGTGACGGCGCTCTCATCCCAGGCGGACGAGCTCAGTGTCTCCGTCGATGAGTTGAATCGCGGACTTGTGCGCCCTGAGTTGGAGCGACATGAGGTCGATCCCGGCCGCCGCGCTGCGGAAGGCGAAGTGCTCTTCCTGGTCGGTGACTACGAAGGCGCCGCCACCTCGCTGGCGGAGCTGGTAGAGAGCCGGGAACACGCGGCGCATCCGGCGATGCCGCGGGCGCGCTACATTCTGGCAGAGAGTCTGTACCAGGTCGGCGCCTATAGTATCGCTGCGGATTACTTTGAGACAGTGCTTGCGGGCCCCGAGGTCGACTATCAGCGCGACGCTGCGGTCCGTCTGCTCGAGATCGCGTTGAAGCTTCGTCGCTATGAAGAAGTGGACCAGCGATATGGTCAGATGCTGGCTCGCTTCGGCGATGATCTGGGTGACCGCCTCGCCTATCTTCAGGGTCGGGCGCGGCACCTGAGCGGCGACTACAATGCTGCAGTGACCGCGTTCCGTACTGTTCCTGCGAATTCGGACCTGTACGTGCAGAGCAGGTACCTCGCAGGAATCGCGCTGGTACAGCTCGATGATCTTGAGAACGCGATGGCGGAATTCGCTGCGGCCTCCGAGCTGAGCGCTGAAGCGATGCCGGGCACTCCTGAGCACGACGTTCATCAGCTGGCCCAGCTCGCGATTGGCCGTCTGAACTACGAGTCATCGGCGTTCACCCCCGCGGTACTGGCGTACGCGCAGGTCGACTCGCAGAGCGATCACTTCTTCGATGCGATCTACGAGATGTCCTGGACGCTGATCCGTGAGGAGCGTTTTACTGACGCCATCTACAACCTTGAGCTGCTGTACCTGCTCAGCGAAGGCGCACACTCGCGATATCGCGCTGAGGCGGGTCTCGTGGTGGGCGACCTTTACCGACGCAATGAGCGCTTCGACGACGCAGTGCGTTCCTTTGGTGATGTGGTCGAAGAGTTCGAGCCGACAAGGGCCCGCATCGATGACCTCCTCCGCGGGGGGCACTCGGTGCTGGAGATCTACAACGCACTGGTCGGACACGACGACACGTTGCGGACGGGGCTTCGAGTCAGCGACTGGGTCGAAGAGACTCCGGAGATGACCCGCGCCATGGGCGTAATCCGCGACGCTGCCCGCCTGGAAGGGTGGGTCGAGAGTGCACGTGACACGGTCAATGCACTCGACGCGGCCCTGAATTCGCGCAGCCGAGTGGATATCTTCCCTGAGCTGCGCAACGCGTGGGCACACCTGGTGGGTGCGCAGGGCACGAGCCTGCAGATCCGTTCTGACCTTCTCGAGGTCGAGCGCGAGCGCTCCTACGCGACGCTTCCGCCGGCGGAGCAGACACGTCTGGGCGAGCTGCGCGCATTGAGCACGGCGGCGTGGACGGAGTTCGGAAACACCCCCAACAGCTTCGATGAGCTGCTGGAAGTGGAGACGCAGCGTGGAGATGAGATCCAGGCGATGATTCTTGATGTGTATCGCACGGAGCTGCAGCTGGAAGGCGAGCTCCGCGAAGTGCAGTCCATGCGGGATATGCTTCGCGAGCGAGTTCGTCGCGGCGAGACGAGTCGCGACGTGGCCCTCCAGGCCGAGGCCGAGCTTATTGCTGAAGAAGAGCGCATCCACTCGGCGATGCGTGAACGGCGCGAGCTGCGCGAGCGGCTTGAAGTTCGCGCGGCTACGACCGGTGTAGGCGGAATCTCCGCCGACTCGGAACGTGCGGCGCAGGAAGTACTGTTCGCCTTCGCTCAGGAACATGACCTGATCGCCGGCGCCGGCGCCACCTACGACGATCTCAATGACGTCTACGCGAAGCTGGACGACATCGACCGACGAATCGGAATCTCCTTTTCAGCGATCGATTCACTGGTTCAGGACGTGTTGCTGGGATTCCACCAGGTCCTTGCGGATGAGAGTCGACGACTTGAGGCATACGAGGCGGTGCTTCGCCGGTACGAGCGCTCCGGCGCGACCGTCGCCGGCAGCATCGCCATGGACAGCTTCAGGCAGGTCCGCGATCGTGTCGCCGAGATTACGCTGCGAGCGAATCTGGGGATGATCGATATCAAGTGGTGGGAGAAGGAAAGCGTGACCCGGCGGATTTCGGACCTGTTCGAGGAGAAGGACCGCCAGTTGCGGATTCTCGACGCCGACTTCGCAGAGATTCGTCTCTCGGACGATTGATGCGGACACTTTGGAACATAGCACCGACACCTTCGAGGAAAGGGATGCGATCAATTTTTCATAACCGCGCAATGGTCTGCGTTTATGTCGCGGCGGCGTTGACTGCCGGCGCGGCAGTCGCCGTGGACAGTCGTGCCCATGCGGACTCCGGGGCTCCGGCTGACTTCGCAGTGGGGGGCTCGCCAGAGGCTCTGACTCCGTTTGAGCATCCCGAGAGCGAGCTGCTCGCTCAAGCGGCGGAAGGCGAAGAGGCTGAAGGCAGTGAGCGCACGCTCCTGTCGCGCCCGATGCCTGGAACCGATGAAGTCGAGGCGAGCGCCATTACGGACTTCGAGCGCGCTCTGCGTGACTACGAAGAAGAGATGCTCGACTACCGACGAAGCATCGAGCAGGTTGTTGAGGTCGAATACCTGAGTCGTCGCGGCCAGATTCGAGACTTCTTCCAGGACGAAATCGACGCGCTTCGTATCGAAGAGCGTGCGCGGCGTGCCGAGGCAATCGCAGACTTCGAGGGCTTCCTTGAGCGCTTTCCGAATCACCCGGACTACGCGCCGGACGTCATCTTTCGCCTCGCCGAGCTGAACTACGAAAAGGCAGAGGATGACTACCTTCTTGCCGACATCGAGTACGCCGAGTTGGAGCAGCGCTACGACCTTGGTCTGATCGCAGAGCTGCCAGACCCGCCGGAGAAGAACTTCAACCCCAGCATCCGGCTCTTTGAGCGCCTGCTGAATCAATTTCCCGACTACCGTCAGGCGGACGGCGCGTACTATCTGTTGGCGATGTGCCAGCTGCAGATGGACGAGTACGATCCATCGCTGGCGAACTTCACAACCCTCGTGTCCGCGTACCCCAACTCCGACTTTGCTCAGGAAGGCTGGCTGCGTATCGGCGAGTTCCACTTTATGGAGTTGGACTTTCAGCTCGCCCGTGCCGCGTACGAGCGTGCGATCGAGTACGGTGACTCTATCTGGTACGACAAGACCCTCTTCAAGCTGGGCTGGTCGAACTACCTGTTGAACGACTACGACACCGCGATCAACAACTTCCAGACTCTGTTGCGCTACTACGGCGAAGATGACGATGGGGCGACGGAGAAGGCTGTGCGTGAAGAAGCGCTGCAGTACTTCGCGATCGCGGTGTCCGAAGAGGACTGGGACTTCGACGGTGAGGTGGATGAAGGATTCGTCCTCGGTCGGGTGGAACAGTACCTGAGCGAAGATGAGCCGTTTACGGTTGAAGTGCTCGACCGGATCGCGACGATGTTGATGGACAATCAGCGTCATCAGCACGCCATCGACGTGCATCGCTACATTCTTGAGCGGTACCCGTTGGATCCGGAGAACCCGAAGCGTCACGAGCAGATCATTATCGCATTCTCGCGAATGAATGAGATTCCGCAGGCTCTCGCTGAAGGTCGGCGTCTGGGCGAGCTCTATGGCCCGGACTCCGAGTGGTGGCGAGCCCAGGAGATGGAAGGAAACCTGGAGCAGATGGCCTACGCCGAGCAGCTTGCACGTGACATGCTCTTTCAGACGGCGAACACGCTCTATGTTGAGGGCGACGACCTCGCTGCGCGCGCCATCATTGAGGGCGATGACACGCTCCTCGCGCAGTCGGTGCAGCGCTACCAGGCCGCTGCGCAGATCTATGAGGAGTTCCTGAGCCTCTACCCGAACGATCCCGAAGCCTACACCGTGCAGATGTATCTCGGTCAGGCCCGCTTTAACTCGGATGAGTTCGCGGAGGCGGCCACCGCTTTCGCCGCAGTTCGCGACTCACAGATCAGCAATCAGTTCCGCGTCGCAGCTGCGGGTCTCACGATCTCTGCCTATGAAAAGGCTCTAGAGAAGGCCATCGACGCGGGCGAGCTCGACGGAATCGCGTGGCCGGCGCATCGGGACAATGTCCTCGCGGACCTTCTGCCCGATATCGGCATCGAGGCCGAAGACGATGAGGATGACGAAGACGAGGCGGGTAGCGGCCCGCGCGACGCGTCGCAGATTCCGGTTCCCGAGCTGTCGGGGTTGTGGGCGGCGTCGATCGACCGCTACGTCGAGATGGACCTGAACGCAGAGGATGATCCCACTCAGCAGGGTCGCTACGGCTACAACGCCGCGATCATGTACTACCTGCATGGCCATTACAACGAGGCGAAGGAACGATTCGCGTACATCGTTGAGAACTACTGCGGTCAGGATGAGGTCGGATTCTCGGCCGGCTTCCTGATGAACTCCGCTCGTCTCTCGGGCGCCTTCTCGGAAGCCGATGCAGTCAAGCAGTTGATCGAGCGACGAGTCGCCGCCAATTGTGTGGACCCGGAGATTCTGGCCGCGCTTGAGCGCGACATGGATCTCATGATCATCGGAATCGCGTTCGAAGCGGCCGAGGCCTACTACCGCGAAGGAGACTACCTCGCGGCGGCGCAGGAATATGTGCGCGTGGTCAATCAGTACCCGGAGAACGAAGACGCTGCGAAGGCGCTGTTTAATGCGGGTCTGATCTACGAGCAGGACCTGCGGATGAACGAGCTGGCGATGCGCCAGTTCGACCGCGTCATCGCGGAGTACCCGCAGAGCGAGTTCATCAACGACACGCTGGTGCGTATCGCGATCAACTCGAAGCGCTTCTTCGATTTCGATCGCGCCATCTCGACCTTCCAGCTTCTCTACGACCGCGGCTACAACAGCGACCTGGTGGAGCATCCGCTCCTCGATGCGGCACAGCTGCGCGACTATTCACAGCAGCACCGCGAAGCGATACGATCGTACGAAGAGTGGTTGGGTGACAATGCGAATGACCCGCGCGCTCCGGCGGTTCTGTACCAGACGGCGGTGATCTACCGACGTCTCGGCGACGAGCGTGCCGCGATTCGTGCTCTTGAGCGGTTCCGCCAGCAATACGGCCGACGTCAGAGCGACATCATCGATGTGGACGCCGCGGTCATCGACTCGCTGCACGCTGAGATGGAGTACTACGAAGCGAACAACAACACGCGCTCGTACAACCGCGCCCTGGACCAGCTGCTGGACGAATTCTCCGCTCGGAACCCGGACAACCCGGAGTCGACATACGTTGTGGCGGAACTCGCCTACAACAACGTTGTTGAAGAGTACGAAGAGTGGGACTCCGCCGATCTGGGCGAGACTCTCAGTACGCAGCGAACACGCCTGACGGAGCGTCGAGAGGGAATGCAGGATCTGTTGGACCGCTTTGACGCGGTGTCAGGCTTCAACTCTGCGGATTGGACCGTGTGTGCCTGGTACATGAGAGGACGAGTCTACCAGCGCATGGCGGACCTGCTCTACAGCCTGCCGACACCGGATTTCCGTGGCGACTACGACGCAGAGGATGAGTACGTCCTGCAGATTGAAGGCTTCGCATCGCAGTACGAGGATGCGGCTGTCCTGGAATGGCAGGCGACCTATCCGCTCATGCAGCAGCTGGGCGTTGTTAACGAATGTACCTACAATATGACCCGTGAGCTGAACCGATACCGCGGTGGCGAGTTTCCGATCTTCCGAGAGGCGGAGACCCACATGGAGAGCGTGCTCTTTGCGCCGCAGGTCTTTGCGGTTCCACGCCTTGAGGTTGAGGACGAGCAACGTGAATCGATCCGTCTCCATGACGAAGACGAAGCCGGCGATGCCGATGAAGGACAGGAGTAAATGTTGATGAAGACTCGCATTCATCAGGTTGCGGTACTTGTCCTCGCCGGGCTGCTTGCTGCCTGCGGTAGCAAGCAGAGCGCTACTGAGGGCAGCACAGGCACCACCCGTCCGGACGCCCGACCGACTGCACAGGCAGCAGCGCCCAACGCCTCCCCTGCGCAAGCGCCTGCCCCGGCCGCTGCGCCGACAGAAACGATTGCGGAAGCAGAGCCCGCTCCGGAGGATGCGGCGCCCATCGTGGCGCCTGAAGACGGTACCATTGAAGAGCGTCTGATGTACCGGATGGAGGAGGCCGTTGATCGCGCCCGCCGCGGTAATTTCGAGATCGCGAAGGTGGAGTTGCTTCAGCTGCTGCGCGAAGACCAGGTGGCTGCATACGCGGCTTACAACCTTGGTGTCATCGCGTACTATGAGGGTCAGACCGGTCAGGCGCTGGAATATTACGAAGTCGCGCTCGAGCAGGACCCGACCTTCGCCCCACCGTTGCTCGCGACGGTGCGTCATCACATGGCGGGTGGCGATACATCGGTGGCTCGCGACCTGGTCCGACGACAACTGCAGAACTCGGAAAACGCGCCGACCGTTCAGGGCGTCGAGTTGTACCTGACGCTGGCCGACGGTCGCTACGAACAGGTTATCCAGGACGGTCGCCAGGTATTGATCGCTGACGCCGGCAATATGGATGCGCATTTCACGATGGCGATGGCGCACTACAACCTGGGCCGGCTTGAGCTCGCTCGCTATATTCTCGAAGAGGGAATCTCGCGCGACGAAGGCCGTCCCGATTTCTACTTTGCTCTTGCTCGCATCTACCTTGACCGCGACGAGAAGATCCGCGCGCGAACCTACCTCGAGCGGGCGCTTGAAATTGACTCGAGTCACCCGGAAGCGAGCAACAACCTCGGCGTGCTGAATCTCGAGTCACGAAACTTTGAAGCGGCAGAACAACTGTTTCGCGGTGCCATCGAGCGTGCTCCGAACTACGAAGAAGCGTGGGTGAACCTGGGGAACGCGTTGAAAGGTCAGCAGCGATACAATGAGGCCCGTGATGCATACAACCGGGCCATGCAGATGAGCCCGACCTATCCGGCGCCGTACTACAACCTGGGAATTCTCTTTCTGGATACCGAGATGGACGGACTGGGTGAGGCGGACCGAATTCAGCGCGCGCTGGAGTACTTCAGCGACTTCCGAACCCGCTACGGTGCGGGTCTTCCCGCAGAGCATCCGGTCAACACCTACCAGAGTGAAGCGGTTGCACGCCTCGAAGTCATTCGCGAGCTGGAGCAGAGTGCGCAGCTGGAGCAGGAGCAGGACACACGGCAACCGGAGCAGTCCAATCAGGAAGGCGGGTACGCCGATCAGGCTTGCTTCGACGACTTCTGTGTTGACGATGCCGATCCGGACCAGTGCTACCAGGATTTCTGCGGAGGCTCCGGCAGTGACGGCGGCGATAGCGGGACGCCGGCGAGCTATCCGGACCAGGGATGCTTTGAAGAGTTTTGTGAAGGGGAGATGGACGAAGCCCAGTGCTATGAGGACTTCTGTGGCGGCTCCGACGACGAAGACACTGAGAGCTCGGATGGCGGCGGCTATGAAGACCAGCAGTGTTTCGACGACTTCTGCGCGGGCGATGCCGACCCCGACCAGTGCTACCGCGACTTCTGCGAGTAGGCGGAACAACGATGGAGACGACAATGACATCACGATCGTTCGCATTGATTGCAGGTCTGTTCTTCACGATCGCGGTTCTCATGATCGCTTCGATGGCGGCGGCCGAAAACGAGAACATCTTCATTTTTGAAGAAGACATCATCACGGGCGAGATCGAGAAGCCGGAGGCGTTCTATGTGCTCCGTGCATCGAGCCTCGACTACGAGTTTGACGACCGTGCGGAGAGCTTCCTTGAGGAGCTCCGACGAACCGTGGACCACGAAGCGTTTTGAGTCGGACAGCGCCGAACTGAGTACGACTCAGGGGCCTTGGGCGGCGGCCTTGATGTGGCCTGCTCGGCACGCGAGACCCATTTGGGGTACGCGAACTACGTGCCACGACTGATCTACGTGAACGGGCGACGTCCCTGACCTGTTGGCGAGCGCCATCCGCCGCCGGCCGGACCGGTTCAAGGGAGTCGCCAAAGCCGCGCGTGAGCGCGATGCAGAGGCCCCGGTGACTCGGGTCTTCGGAGGCACACCTGTTGCCTCCTGCGCATGCGCGCGGCCAAAACCGATGGCCCGAAGTACCTGTCAGTTGTGGGCCGCTCACGGCTTCCGCCGACACAGATCGTAGACCGATACCGAGATTCTGGCGTCGCCATTTTCGCTGTGTTAGTTCAGCACTCGACGTGGGGACGCAGATGAAAGCCAAATGGCTTGTGGACCGAGAATCCGCATAGTAAAGGGCTTCTCCACGACGAATTTCGTCAATCACGGGTGGTAACATTTGAGCGGCGGTTCGCTCAATTTGTGTTGGACCTCAGTTAACTAAGACAGGAGCTAGTGAACTATGGGAGCGATCGCGGATGCATTTCGTGACGGAGGAATCTGGATGTACCTGATCCTTGCGGTATCTATTATCGCGCTTGGGATCATCATCGAACGATTCATCTTCCTGTTCTTCAAATACAACATCAACGCGAATGCGTTCATGGCGCAGATTCAGAAGCTTGTGATGGCCGGTAATATCGACCGCGCAATCAAGCTCTGTAACGCCGCCCCGAGCGCAGCGCTGCCGAAGGTTGTGAAGGCTGGTCTCACCCGCGCGAACAAGGGCGAAGTCGCCATTCAGAACGCGATTGAGGAAGCGAGTCTGGAAGTGATTCCAGTCGTTACTCAGCGTACGCCGGCGCTTCTTGCGCTCGCGAACATCGCGACTCTGCTTGGTCTTCTGGGAACGATTATCGGTCTGATCGAGGCTTTCAAAGCGCTCGAGGAAGCACCGCCTGAGGAGAAGCAGGAATGGCTGGCACGCGGTATCGCGCTCGCGATGAATACGACGGCCTTCGGCCTTATCGTTGCCATCCCGGTACTACTGTTCCACCTCTTCCTGTCAGGAATCACCAAGAAGATCGTCGGTGAGATTGACCAGTACTCGGTCAAGCTGGAGAACCTTCTGGTGGCTCACTCGAAAGGTCAGACAGTAGACTGATTCGGTCACGGTCTGGGCTGTATTGCTGGGTGCGACCGTGGCGAAACCTCGCTTCCGGTCGCATTTCACATTCAAGGCACTGGTAGACCAACGGGCTGACCTCGATCCGATGCGGTGAGGCGGCGCAACAGGGGCTTACAATCATGGCAAGAAAACGACGAGTGGAAGTAGACGACGGACAGGGTGACCTGAACCTCGCTCCCATCATGAACATGGTGATGATTCTGATTCCGCTGCTTCTCCTGATGGTGAAGTTTACCGAAATCAGCATCATCAACGTCAACGCGCCTGCCCGCGGTCAGTCTGCGCGCCAGGCGGATGACGAGCCGGATGAGGAAGAAGTGCAGGTCCCGCGGGTCGTTGTCTCAATCTCGAGCGACGGGTTCCGCCTCCTGGACATGCAGCAGCTGCCGGCCTTCGAAGAGTTTGTCCGTCCTGTCACGGGTTGTCCGGGTGCAGGGTCGACCGGTGGCACTGCGGTTGTTAACCCTCATACAGCTACGGCAACGATCCCTCCGACCATCTGTCTCCGACAGGGTACGGAAGGCATGCCTCTTTCAGAGCGGCTCGACTACGCCGGCTTGTATAATCATCTGGTCCGCATACGCATGAAGCCGGAATGGTTTGATGCCTTTGGTGAGGAGAACAACTCCATCATCAGCATCCTCCCTGATTTCGAGATTCCCTTCGCGACTATCGTGGAGACGATGGATGCGTCGCGCTTCTTTCTCAAGCCGGCGAACTCCGACCTTCCGCCGCCGACTGCGGCGTCGGCTCCCGAATCGTACATGCTTGCCGGTGGCAATGGCGCTACGGTCGAAGACCTGAAGAACGCGCACTACGTGGTCACCGAGGGAGACACACCTACGCAGGTCGATCTCTTTCCGGATCCGGTGCTGCTCCTGCCGAACGCAGGATCGGGTGGCTGAGCGCCGCTCGCCGAGTATTCCTCCCAGTTCCACTTTTCCGAGCTACTCCTGACGGAGCATTATGGCAGACCAGCAAACACAACTTGAAGAGGTAGAAGCGCTTCTTGCTCGCCGGAAGCGGGCCGCGCGAAAAGCGCGTGTCGCAGCCAGTCGGGTGGAGAAGGAAGAAGGCCTCAACATCAACTCGATGATGGACATGATGGTCATCATCCTGTGCTTCCTACTCAAAAGTATCGGGTCGGACCCGGTGACCATCACTCAGAGCGCTGACCTGCGTCTGCCGTATTCCACGGCGGAGCTGGCGCCGGAAGACATGATTACGATCACGGTCACCAAGCGCAGCGTGATGGTGGACGATCACGAGATCGTGCCTCTCACGGATGGCTCTGTTGACGTCGGTCTCCTGCAGAGCGCCGAGTCGCTGATCATTCCTGAGCTTCAGGCTTCCGTTGAAGAGCTGTTGCAGGAGCGTGAGCAGCTCTCCGCCCAGTTGGGCCGGGAGTTTGAGAAGATTGCGACACTCATCTGCGACAGCGAGACCCAGTATCGACTGCTTGCGCAGGTCATGGCGACCGCGAATGCAGGCGGTATTCAGAACTTTAAGTTCGCAGTAATCAAGCGTGGCCAGGGCGCCGGCCTGGTTTCTGCGTCAGATTGACGAGCGGGTGTCGTCTTACTGGTGAGCGCAGAGCGACAGTTGTATGATGCGACTGCGTCCGATCACGTCGCGCGTAACTAATCGCACGACGCACACCACCGAATTCGCCTGAAGGCAGACAAGGACACTCGATGGCAACTCAAAAGCGCGAGAGAATTCTTCGACTCGGTATCATTCAGAATGGCCGAATCATTGAAGAGCGCCTGGTACGGGAACGCAAGCCGGTAAAGGTCGGCCAGACCCTGAAGAACGACTTTGTCATTGCTTCCGGTGAGTTCCCGCAGTCGCACATACTTTTCGGCGTGAAAGGGGGAAGATACGTTCTCAATTTCACCGAGAAGATGGCGGGGCGCCTTGCGCTCGGCGACGCGGTACATGATCTGAACAGCCTCAAGCAGACCGGCAAGGCTCGACGATCGGGCGGAAGCTGGGAGCTCGACCTTTCGGATCGCTCGCGAGGCAAAGTGTCGCTTGGCGACGTCACGATTCTGTTTCAGTTCGTGAACCCGCCGCCCCTTCGAGTGCTGCCGCAGCTGCCTGCAAATATGCGAGGCGGGATCCTCCTGTTCATGGCTTCGGTTATGGGCCTGAGCGGAGTACTGCTGGCCACGCTCACCTTCTCGGCAATTCTCCAGATCGGGTTCGTAACGTACGTACGGTATTTTGTGCCGCCGCCTCCACGTCCGACGCTCGCAGACATCTCTGCTCGCATCATTCGGCCGCCGGCTCCGATTGAGGAGGAGCCCGACGTTGAGGATGTTGATTTGACAGAAGATGGCGACATCGTCGTCGACAATGCAGAGACCGACGAAGGCGCAGAGGACGATTCCGGTGCCGTCGAACAGGATAGCGGCGGTGGTGCTTCTGACGGAGAGATCCGGGAAGTCAGTGAGCGGGTTGTTCAGGAATCGGCGCTGTCTTCACTTCTTGGAGCTGACGGTGGCATCGATCTCGGGATCACGACGACGGACCAGATGGCCGCAAACCGCGCTGAGGAGGCGCTGGCGAATCAGCAGGCTCGTGGTGCAGTCGGAGACGGCATTGTGTCGAGTGCAGGCCTCGGAACCAGTCAGGGCGCGGAAGGCCGACAGGGACGCCACGGAGTAGGCACTGGTGGTTCAACGGTGGCTGCGACGGCGGAGGTCGCGCAAGCCGCAGAGAGTGAGCAGGTTCGCGTAACTGCAAACGTGCGTGGAAGCAGCGCCCGTACAGCCGGTTCGGGCAGCCTCGATAACAGCGCCGTGAATCGTGTACTCCGGCGCCGTAGCCGAGATGTTGAGCGGTGTTATGAGCGTGGTTTGAACTCAAACCCCGGTCTTGGCGGTCGTGTCGTTGTCCAGTTCACCATTGGTACGGACGGTCGGGTCTCGAACGCGCGACTGCCTACGAATGAAGTCGGCAGCTCGGTTGGAAACTGTATTCTGGGCCGTGTCCGTCGGTGGCGATTCCCGGAACCCGACGGCGGTACCGTCACGGTCCGTAAGGCGTACGTGCTCAGCCCCGGCAGTTGATGGGACAGAAGCGCTGTGTCCGGGCCCATCTTCACGGTGTGCATAGAGCGACCAGATCTTCTCCGAGCCTGCCTTAGATTGACAGCCTTCGTCGGCTGGATTACGTATCCAAGCTGAGAAATCTGACCCCGAATCTCCGTTGTAGTGTCGCTAGATGCGGCCCTTGGAGGAACAATGCACCGAATCTTGAAGTGCACAGTGGTAGCACTGTGCTTTGCTCTACTGCCGATTGCCATCGTGAACTCGCAGTCTACCGCGTCTGAAACAGACGATGTGGCGCGAATGAGCGATGAGGAGAAGATCTCCGCTGCTCGGCAGAATCGAACCGAAATGGCCAACGCTCGGGACAGAGTGGCCGAGCTCGGTGCAGAGGTCACTGAGGCGGAAGGCGATGGAAGTCGAGGTCGCTGCATCGAGCAGAATCTCGCATCGATCGACGGCTTCATTCGAGTTGGCGCCCGTGCTTTCGACCACATGGTCGAAGCTCTCGGTATCGGCGACGACCAGCATGCGGTACACCAGTTCCTGATCATCAGGACGGTGAAGCAGAGCACGCTCGGTCGTGAAGCTGATGCTCGCCAATGCGCCGGATTCGCGCTGACGTACACCGGCGACACGCAGCGTCGCGTTGAGATTGATGAGATGCCCACGGATGTACTGAATATTTTGAACAACTGGGGCGGCGCGGTGATCATCCGAGAGGATATTCGGCCCAACGGAACAGCCACCTTCTGATTCATTGGTTCTGCAAATCTGCCTTTTCAAATTCTATAGCTATCGACCGGCATGCTCTTCTGTTAGGAGCGCCGTCCCATCGCGCAGGACCCGAGTCGGGTTGTGCAACGAGAGTGTCTAAATGATTTCAATGAAGACGATACGCGCCATCATGGTGTGCAGCGCCATCGCGCTTGCCGGTATGGGGAGCGCCCCAGACGGGCACGCGGCAGAGTCAACAGGGATCGACGTCGGAAACCTCGTGATTCGGCCGTCGCTCCGTTTGTCAGTAGGTTACAATACCAACGTCTTTCTCCAGTCCAAGCGTGAGCTCGACGGTGAGATGGCATCGCCGGTACTGGCCATTTCACCGCGCCTCGCGTGGGCAGTGAACAACCCCCGCAGCATCGATTTCAATGGCGATTTCGGGGTCTCATGGACGCAGCCTTTTGCCGGTGATCCGGGTGTCAACGAAGACTTTCGCGATCAGCACCTGACCGCCAGTGGCTCTGCTGGACTCGTGTTCAATCCGCGGGGCGCAGTGAGCTTTTCGCTTGAGGATCGCATGCGTCTCGCCGACACGGACGCGTCCGTCGATATTCAGGAAGACGAGTTTGGTGTGGTGTTTTCCGAGCGCGGCAATGACATCGGCGCCGCCAAGATTTTCGCGAACTCACTTTCTGCCAGCATCGGCTTTCATCCTCACGGGATGTACCGGGAGAGCCGCATGGGTTTCAGCGGCACCCTGTCGGCGCATTGGCGTCGGTTCCGCTACCTTGAGCGTCACAGTTCGGACCACAGCGCGATGGGTGGACGGCTTCAGTTGAACTGGAACTTCCTTCCGCGCTCGATGGTCTATCTGGTCCTCGGTGTGGACCGAACCGTTTATGACGAAGATGCGTCGCTTGCACTCACGCGAATCGAAGTTCTTCCTTCACCTGACGTCGTGAACAATCCACTGAGGAACGTGGCTTCCACAGCGGTGCGCGTAAGCATCGGCTATGCTGGCCTTATCGCTCGTCGCCTTTCCGCAACCGCACAGATCGGGTTTGGTGTGGGCCTCTACGAAGAGGGTGCATCACCCTCGAGGATCGGTGCGCTTCTTCAGCTTCGTTACCAGATCAATTCGTCGAACAGCCTCCAAGTTGGCTACTCCACCGACTTCGCAGATGCGACGTTTGCCAACTACATCGATTTCCATCGCCTGTGGGCGGGTTGGAGCGCCGAGGGTGAGAAGTTGAGCGGTGAAATCGCAGCGTTCTGGCAGATCAATTCCTATTCAGAGTTCCAGTCCACCGTGCCTGACGACGAAGGCGGCGTGGTCGAGGTGTACAACGCCAGCGAACGCTCCGATTACATTCTCGGCGCCAAGGCATCGATCGCGCTGCACATCACCTCCAATGTGCATGTTGGACTGCGTTACCAGATCAACGGAACGTGGACGGACTTCGAAGCGACGCGGACCGGCGGCTCGATTGATGACCAGATCAACACGCCTCTTTCCGGCGATCCGGAGTTCCTGAGGCACCAGATCATGCTCTATCTTCAGCTGCAGATGTAGCGGTCCAGTCGTGAACGTGGGGAAGTCAGCGGTGTGATCTTCGTGTCTCATCTTGCTCCCTGTGCCGGCCATTTGCTTCCACCCGACGCATGTGGTGGAGGCAGCCCAGACCGGATGGATGTGCAAAATGACGACCGACTTCAGAGAGCAACCGCGAAGGCGACAACCGGGCTCCCACTTCATCGGGTCGTGTCTTTCGCTACTTCTGACTCTTGCTGCGACGTCGCTGCTTGTCAGCGCGTGCAGGACCCAGGTCAGCGACGACTATTTGGAGTGGGCGCGAAGGTCGTACGCTGAAGTGCCCGAAGTGCGTCTGGGAGCCGGCGACGAGCTGGAGCTCCGAATCTATCCGGATCGTACACTATCCGGTGAGTACGTTGTCCCACCGGGCGGCGCGATCAATCACCCGCTCATCGGTCTACTCCAGGTCGCGAACCGGACCTGTTTCGAGATTGAGCAGGATGTAACGACCCGGCTCGCAGACGGGCTGTACCGGTCCCCTGCGGTAACCTGCCAGATCACGAAGCTGCAATCGGCGGCTGTGACCATGATTGGCAGCTTCAGTACGACCGGCGCCTTCGCGTATCGCGAAGGCCTGACTGCCATTGACGCGCTCGCGGCTGCAGGTGGGTTCACAGCGGGTGCCGGTCGGGACCGGGTACAACTCACTCGAGTTATTGATGGCGTTCAGTACGAGATCGTGATTCCGCTACAGTCGGTCTTGAAGGGAAGAGCGCCGAATTTTCTACTCTGGCCTGATGACCTGCTATATGCACCCGGGCAGGGAGCGTTCGACTGAGGTAGATGGCGACTGTACCGCAAAATTCAGAGAGCAACGGGCAGACAGGACCTGGAATCCAGGAACTTGTGCGTTCGATGCTCCGCCATTTTTGGACGATGTTGGCGGTGTTCACGATCGTTTGCGCCGCCGGTGTGTTCTACACGATGCGGCAGCCGGAGATGTACCGTGCAAAGGCATTGATACAGATCCAGACCGCGACACCCCCGGTCATGGGTCGGGATATCGACGCCACCCTTCTGATGCTTGGCTCGTATCATGACGCAAGCAAGTACCGGGCGACTCAGAATCGGATACTCAAATCGAGCACGATTGCCGAGGAGGTGGCGCGTAGGCTCGACCTCTATAACGACCTTGAGTTTCTGGGCCTTACCGGCGTCCAGGATCCGGAGGAGTTGGCGCAGAGGTTGAGCGCGGCGGATCCTGTGCCGCGAATCACGCGAATGCTCACAGTGATACCGGATCAGACGACGATGCTGATTGCGTTGGAGGCTGTCGGCACGAACCCGAAGACCTGTGCCGATATCGTCAACACCACGGCGGAAGTCTACCGTGACCACACCTACGGTGAACGCATCGCGTCTGTCTCGAGCGCAATCGATTGGCTGCAGGAACAATACCAGCAGCTACGTTCAGAGTTGGAGAGTTCAGAAGCGTCGCTCTACAACTTTCGTAGGGAACGGAACCTGCTCGGCGTATCGATGGGCGATCAGCACAACCTCACCGCTCGGGCAGTCAGTACCCTCTTCCTGCAGCTATCAGAGGCGCGACTGTCCGCAACGCAGTTGCAGACGACAGTCGATCAGTTGCAGGGCGCCGATGATGTGGATGAGCTTCTGGAGTTGGGCATTGAGGAAGTCGTTAACAACGACCTGATTCAAGAGCTGAAGGGGCAGCTGACGCTGATAGAAGCGGAGCGAATTCGCAGCGGGGTCGACCTCCTCGGTGAGCACCCACAGATGGTTGCGCTCGATCAGCAGGAGGCACTGATTGAAGCCTCCCTGAACCGAGAGATTACGAACGCGATCTCGGCGCTCCGAGTGAACTATGATTCGGCGCGCGCATTGGAGTCGATGCTCCAGTCACGCCTGGACTCGGTATACTCCGAAGCGCTGGTTCTGGGTGAAACGGAGCTTGAGTATGAACAGCTTGAGCGCGAGGTCATCGCGAACCGTGCCATCTTCGATTCGATCGAACAGCGCCTGAAGGAGGTCGAGCTCGCCGAGCAGATGGAGCAGAACAACGTCGAGATCATTGAACGAGCAAGAGTGCCGGGCGCCCCGTTTAAGCCGAACAAGCTGATGAACGTTGCCGGAGCGGCAATCGTCGGGCTCTTTCTCGCCATCGGCGTCGCCGTATTGCTCGAGATGCTCGATAACACCGTCAAGACGCAGCAGCAGATCGAGTCGAAATTCGGAGTGCCTTTTCTCGGGGTCATTCCAACGATTCGTGCGACCAATCAGACTCGTCAGAGCACGCGTGGGCCGATGCGGGGCGAGGAATACAATCCGGACACCTTTGTCGATGATTACCCTAAATCTACCGTTGCGGAGTCCTGCAGGTCGATCCGAACCAATCTGATGTTCATGTCGACGGACAAGCCGTTGGAGCGGATTCTGGTGACCTCAGCGGGTCCACTCGACGGGAAAACCACCACAGCGGTCAGCATCGCTACGGTGCTGGCGCATAGTGGAAACCGAATCCTTGTCGTTGATACCGACATGCGGCGACCGAGGCTCCACCGGGCATTCCGAATGGACAACTCGCGAGGACTGACAGACCTTCTGCTCGGTGAAGCGTCCTACGAAGAGTGTATTCGTTCCACGAAGATCAACAATCTGCAGATGATGAGCTGTGGTCCGATTCCTCCGAATCCCACAGAGCTCATGTACACCGAGCGCTATCGCACCGTAATTGAGGAGCTCGGGAAGCGTTTCGATACCATCGTATTCGATTCTCCACCGGTTGCGCCCGTGACCGATGCGGCAATCCTCGCCGGATTGGTGGATGGCGTGATTGTTGTCACGCGTGCCGGCAAGACCCGAAAGGACCTGTTCGGCAAGGCAATCCAACAGCTCGATGCGGTTGAGGCTAATATTCTCGGTGTGGTTCTGAACGACGTCGACCTGCAGAATCGTCGATACGGCTACTACTACTACTACTACCGGCACTACGGGCAGTACTACGGGTCAGACGACGATGGTGAAGAAGCCGGCCAGGCGTCTATCTCGTAGGCTGAGCGTGTCGCTGCCGCGTTTCGCTTCGCACTGCGGCCCTGTTACCGCGCGTCGTGGATCGCCTTCGCGGCAGCGACATCGCGCCCGATCTGTTCCGTCAGCCCATCGACCGAATCGAAACTCCGCTCGGGTCTGAGATAGCGAAGGAACTCGACGCGGATCTCACCGAGCTCATCGCGGTCCGGAAAGTCGCCGAGTACAAATGTCTCGGCAGATACACGCTCGTCGTCGCCGAAGGTGGGGCGGATGCCCAGGTTTGAAACCCCGGGGAACGTCTCGTCGCCGATTCGCAGTGTGGTGGCGTACACCCCATTCGGTGGCAGCAGTCGCCCAGCCGGATACAGATTCACAGTCGGAACTCCCATCTTGCGTCCACGCTGGTGTCCTCGTTCCTGATGCCCGCTCAAGAACCACGGGAAGCCCAGGAGGCGCTCGGCAGCGTCCATGTCTCCGACCCGTACCGCCGCGCGAACGCGTGTAGATGACACCGGGTCTTCTTCGTCTGACAACGCATCGTGCACGATCACCGAAACGTCGCGTTCCAGGGCCAGCTTCTGCAGCATCCGTGTCGTGCCGGAACGACCTTTTCCGAAGGCAAAATCGTACCCGACATGTAGCTCGGCGGCGTGAAGGCGCTCGATGAGCAGTGAATGGACGAAGGCCTCAGGCGGGAGCTCTGCGAAGGCTCTCGAGAATGGAATCGTAACGACCTCGTCGGCGCCAAACTGCAGCAGCAACTCGCGCCGTTCGCGAGTCGAGGTCAATCGGAAACTCTCTGCTGGGAGCTTCCGAAACACGGAGACGGGGTGCGGCTCGAAGGTAAGGGCGGTGCAACGAAGGCCCGCCGCCGCCGCGCGCTTCGCGACAGCGGCGAGGATCATCTGATGCCCCCGATGAACGCCGTCGAAATTGCCGATCGTGATCGCCCGCGGTGCACCGTCAAGTACGCCGGAGTCACTCAACAGCTTGTTGAACCCGTGGCTATCGGTCATCGCTCAGCGTTCTCATGCGATCGGGTGCTCTTGGCCGTTACAGAAGCGTCGCTCCGGATTGACTATCACGGCGACTGCGACGCTGCGAGCAGGCAGGGAGCGGCTCCGCCGAGTGCTCGCCCGGACGCGTAGAAGGCGACCGCGAAAAATGCCTCGCGCGCAGGGCGCTCACGCAATATCGACGCCTTCATCGTACCCATGGCACCGACCTGCTCGTGACACAATCTCTGCTACTACTCGGCGATCCCGTCGAACACTCCCTGTCTCCGACATTCCAGAACGCCGGATTGCAGGCGCTTGGCATCGACGCGACCTACAGTGCGCTCGCAGTCGACGGGCAGGCTCTCGTAATGATCGGCGATACGATTCGTCAGGGACGCCTGCTCGGGGCGAACATTACGTTGCCCCACAAGCGGTTGGCATTCAGCGCGGCCGATGAGCACACAGCGGCCGCGTCGTCCTGTGGCGCCGCAAATACGTGGTATCGGGGCGAGGACGGCAGGCTGTGGGCCCACAACAGCGACGTGCATGGAATTCGCTGCATGGCGGCGGCGCTGTGTTCGCCGGAAGACGCCGGCAACGTGGTTGTGCTTGGCGCCGGTGGTGCCGCGGCCGCAGCCGTGGCCGCTCTAGCACCATTCGCGGAGTCCACGACGATCATCAATCGTACGGTTGACAGGGGCGAGGCGCTGCTGCGCGCCACCGGAGTCGAGGGCACTGTGCTCCCGTGGCCGATGGGAGAGACGCTCAGTGATGAGCTGCTGGCGGCGGCAGAGCGCGCCGACCTTGTCGTCCAGGCAACGTCACTGCCCCTCGGGCCACGTGGCGGCGCCGAGGCCTTTCTGCTGCTCCCCGTTGCGCTCTTTGGCGAGGCTG